>NZ_JAUBVR010000016.1:58513-85590 GCF_036705955.1 Microcoleus sp. A6-C6
AGTAGTCCTCAAAAAAATGAGACCAATTGGTCTCAAAAATCGGCGGTAGAATAATTCGCCGACAACTGGTTTAATTCTCTCTCAAAAAAATGAGCGCAATTGCGCTCATTTTGTACAGGTAGAATAATTACTCGGCAATGGGTTCACGAAAAAATAAGGGTTTCAGGAATTGAGATGGGAAATTTGAGAATCAAAAACGCATTATGAATTCAACATCCACAATTGAACATCCCAAATCCCCAGATGCCAAAATCGATCTGCGGGGGACTCCGTGTCCTTTGAATTTTGTCCGCACTAAACTGCGCTTGGAGCAAATGCCACCGGGTGCTGTTTTGGAGGTGTGGCTGGACGCTGGGGAGCCGATCGAACAAGTACCTGATAGTCTGAAAATGGAAGGCTACCAGATTCTCGAAACGCAATTTATTGCGGATGAGTCGGATTCCGGCTTTTTTGCGATGAAAGTGCAGCGCCCAGAACAAAAGGCAGCAGAATGAGCTTGAATTCGTCCTTGCTAGTCGGTACTGTGGTGGCTGTTCAGGCTAACTTTTACCGAGTCAGGTTAGATCCAGCAGTCGGCATTCATGAGCATATATCCTTGGTGGATGCTCCAACTCTCCTATGCACTCGCCGCACTCGACTGAAAAAAATTGGTCAACAGGTGATGGTGGGCGATCGCGTGGTGGTAGACGAACCAGACTGGACTGACCGCCGGGGTGCAATTTCAGAAGTCTTCGGGCGCCGCACAGAACTCAATCGCCCGCCTGTCGCTAATGCCGATCGCATTCTCCTGGTTTTTGCCCTCGCCGAACCGGATTTAGACCCCGCCTCATTAACTCGGTTTTTAGTTAAGGCAGAATCTACAGGTTTAGAGGTGAGTTTGTGTTTGAACAAATGCGATTTGGTCACGCCGCAGGAGTTGGAACAGTGGCGCGATCGACTTTCAGGCTGGGGCTACGAACCAATGTTTATTAGTGTTCGCAGCGGCTTAGGAGTCCAGGAAGCGCTGGCTAATTTTAAAAATAAAAGTTCTGTCAAAAAAGTTGCTTTTAACCACCTATCGGACAAAATAGATGGTTCTATGTTGCCATCTGAAGATAACTCCATAGTTGCAAATTCGGTATATCCGTTAGATCTGTTAAATTCCGTACAAAATCCTTTGCCGAACTTCGTTGATGGCCACATCTCAGACCAAATAACAATAATTTGTGGCCCTTCTGGGGTAGGGAAGTCTAGCCTAATCAATCAACTGATTCCGGCGCTGAAGCTGCGAGTGAACGCTGTTTCTGGCAAACTCGGCCGCGGGCGGCACACAACTCGCCACGTCGAACTATTTGAACTCCCCGACGGCGGACTCTTGGCAGATACTCCGGGCTTTAATCAGCCGGCTCTGGAATCAGATCCGTCCGAGTTAGCTGAATATTTCCCAGAAGCGCGCCAGAGGCTGGCTTTGGGTAGCTGCCAGTTTAGCGACTGTTCGCACCGAGAGGAGCCGAATTGTGTGGTGCGGGGCGATTGGGAGCGCTACCAGTATTACTTGAATTTTATGGAAGAGGCGATCGTCCGCCAACAAGCTCTGCAAAACTCCAGCAGTGCCGAATCGAGTTTGAAGCAGCAAACCAAGTCGGATGGTACGCAGCAGTACGAACCGAAGCTGCTAACTAAAAAATATCGCCGCTCTTCCCGCCGCCTGCAACACCAGTCGCTGCAAGATATGTGTCAAGAAGACTTAGAGGAATTCTGAGGAAGTCGCCCCCTGATCGCCCGCAAGGAGGCTGAAAATATTACCAAGACTTACCCAGCAACCGGATTAGATGGAGTAAGATACTTCTTTGCAGCCCGATGCCTCGGTAGCAAGAACCGGTTTCTTTAGTTACGAGTGCGTCTAGGACTGAGTACATTAATCGCTAAAATTAAATGGCCGATAATTTGTTAAAAAAAGTAGAACAGAAGCAAAAGTTAGCGGGTAGTGCAGGAGCAACAATATTGTGAATATTCAAGAACTGTTTCAAAAAGGCGGCCCCGCCATGTGGCCCCTGTTGGTGTTATCGATTCTATCTGTAAGTACAATTATCGAGCGCTTGTGGTTCTGGGCGAGCCTCTTGAGCAAAGAAAAGCAGATAGTTAATCGCATTCTCGAAGCGGCCCGCAGCGATTGGGGGGCGGCTAGCGACATTGCCAGACAAGCCAACCGTCAGCCGATCGGGCGATTTCTTTCTGCACCCCTGCGGTTGTACAATCCTGAACCAGATTTATTTCGACTCGCACTCGAAGCTTCTGCTGATGAAGAGTTGGCTTCTATGCGCCGCGGCGACAAAATCTTAGAAGCTACGATCGCTCTAGCCCCTTTGCTGGGCTTGCTGGGAACAGTTTTGGGCTTGATGAACTCGATCAATTCGATCGGCGGCGACATCAGCACGCAGGCAATGAAGGGGGTGACTGACGGGATCAGCACCTCGCTAATCACTACCGCTACTGGGATGATAGTAGCAATTTTTACATTGGCATTTTATCGGATATTTCAAGCTTTTTTGTTCAATCAGGCAAAAATATTTCGCAAAGCTGGAAACGAACTGGAATTGCTTTATAGGCAATACTGGCCTGCGGCTAATGCTAAAGGTGGATCGCCCGGTGCAGAACACAGTAATTCTTCCTTTGGTTCCGATGGTTTGAACAGGCGTTCTCTCAATTCTCAAGAATCGGGAGAACGGAACCGGGAGCCGAAATTGAAAGGTTCCGATCCTGATGTTGATTCAACTTCTAATAATTAGAACAAAGGAGAACTGATGAAGATTCACTTAGATACTCCTGCTGAAGAGGCTCGGATTGAACTGCTTCCTTTGATTGACGTGATATTTTGCATTCTGACATTTTTTCTGCTGGCGGCTTTGCAAGTGACTGGCCAGCAAGCAATTAGTGTTGATTTGCCCAAAGCGAAGACGGGACAAAGGCAGGTGCGAGAGATGCTGATTGTCAGCATTGACGATTTCGGACAAACTTATATAGACCAATTGCCTGTTAATTACCAACAGCTCGATCGAGTTTTAAAGAGTTTCCAGAAGACAAATCCTGCCGGGTTAACGGTGTTGTACGCTCCTCAAAATGCTAAATACGCCAAAGTTGTGGAGGTTTTAGACAAATTACGAGAGGTAGGGGGCGATCGAGTATCCCTGGCAACACTACCTAGTTCGGCTTCCTCTGGGCAGCCAAATCCGTCGCTTCCCAATTCTGGCATTCCTGCGGCACCTTCGGGCAATATCGGTCAACCGCTGACCTCTCCTGTGGCTCCAGGACAGCAGCAGTTCAATCCCAATCAGTTTCAATCCCCTCTCCCGGCTCCGGGGCAGCAGCAGTTCAATCCCAATCAGTTTCAATCTCCTCTCCCGGCTCCGGGGCAGCCTAGCAACTCTGGGGCAAATCTGGGCATTCCTCCGGTTTCGCCTGCACCCACAACTCCCAATTTGAGACCCGGAGTGGCAACTCCACCGCAGAATGTCGGGCCCTCCAATTAGCTAAAAGCAAGTTCGGCAACGAGCAGTGTACAGGAGTCAATGGATGGATGTTGAGGGAATAAGGGAGAAGGGAGATTTTTCCCACTCTCCCCATCTCCCACTCTCCCCATCTCCTACTCCCGGAGAGAATCTCTGCCAGACTTGGTATAAATGGCTTCAATTATTTTGGTTCATACTGAGCCTTTTTTCTTTTAACAAGTAGATATAGTTGGTATATGGCTGCGGAAGGAACTTTTGCAGAAATTTCGCCATCTCTATCCTTAAGTTATTTCCTTGGACAGATGGTAACTTTGTCAAATAATTGTTACCTTTTGTAATATACTAAAGTGATATGGGCTGGCTGGGCATCCTGAAACCAACAGCCGATCGCTGAAACAATTTACAAATCTGGTTAATCCAGGTTTTCACTGTCAAGTCACCTTTACTTACAGAGGAGTCTTCCGTCATGAGCCAACCAGCAGAATTGTCTTTGGAGCAGCAATTTAGCCTGTGTTCCTTCAAAACCCAGGTAAGTGACATGAGCCGCGAACAAGCTCAGGAGTTTTTGGTAAAGCTTTACGAGCAAATGATGTTGCGCGAAACTATGTACCGCCATTTTCTCAAACACCACTGGGGTTTAGAACCCAATCCAGGTCTTGAGTAGCTTAGAGTCGCAGTCGGCGACCTCCGTCTCTTACTCTCTTCCCTCAGATGGAAATGAGTTGGGGGTGATGGGGCGTCACTCTTTGGACACAAGGCTTCAGAAGGCTTCAGAAGGAAGAAGGAAGAGGGAAGAGGGAAGAGGGAAGAGGGAAGAGGGAAGAGGGAATGCGCAATAAAATCAGAGGTTTCAGCAGTTAAGACCGTTACGAAGTTCTTGGCGCGGTTGCTATAGAAGACTTAGGCAGAAAGTATCTGCACAGACTCATCATTTAGCGGGAAAATTTGACCGTTTCTTTCTTAATGTAAGTCAATTTCGGGAGTCGATTTGAGCAATTAGTCGATCGACAGTGTGACAGATCGCAGAAATAATTGATCTGGGATAGACTCAAAACCTGGATAATTTTTGAGAATAAGTTTTAAGTTTTTAATCATATAAATAGATTTGTCTTGAGTTGCAGCGGATGAGGTTTGAAAAGAATGGCGTTAGTCGGACATCTGAGCGCGACCTCCGACTAGCAAGACCTTCAATTTTGATATCAAACCCCAGAACTCGCAACTTGTAACCCTAGAAAGAGTTATTCCGCCTGACGTTCTAGAGTTGCCTCCATCGTACTCGTCAAGTAATGACCAGACATGATGCCGCTAGATTGGTAGTAGCGGTTGTCATCAACGCGGTGGAGGGTATCAAAACCCGTCCGTCGTTGGCGTTCATCTCCGAGTACCCAGTAACGTTGGACGATCGACTGAGGAGCAATCCAACCTTCGCCCTCGACGCGGCCGAGTTCGCTGTGTTGGAGTACAAAAGTATACTGCCGTTCATCGCTGTCGAGGTGTCCTCGGTACTGCAAAATAATTTCTTCCCGATCGCCCCCAGGAAACACGAGCTTCGTCACCATATTGAACCAATCTGTTCGGTTCCAACTGACTAAAGTTTTACCTTTAACCGTAATTGGCACGCCATTGCGCTCAATCCAACTTCCTTCGAGCGTCCATTGGCCTGATTCCATTAAAAACGTGTGAGCCACAGTGCTGTTCCTATGCTTTTCCTGCTGGCTAAAATGCTGGTGCAACAACGCACAGCCGTTGTCCCTCAGACTCTATGCTATCATGCCCAACTGTGCCAACAAGAGTTAATTTCTCCTAACAGAACCGGTGCGCAAGCACCAGTAACTTGAGGCAGATTGCCGGGAATACCCCGAACCCGCCAGGCGGCTAAAACCGCGAAAGCGATCGCCTCTTTAAAATCTACACTCAAGCCGGCCTCAGAAGTAGTCAACACTTGCACTGGATGCAATTGTGCTTGCAATCGGCGTTTCAAGTAGAGATTGTGGCTGCCGCCCCCACACAGTAAAACTCGATCGGGCATTTGTGGCAAAAAAGTTTGGTAACTGTGAACGATCGAAGCAACAGTCAGTTCTGTCAGAGTAGCCAGCACATCAGCAGGACTGAGGTTGTAACCTTGAGCCTCGACCAAACAACGGTTAAAATAGTCTACACCAAATAACTCTCGCCCTGTAGATTTGGGAGGTGCTTGGAGGAAAAATGCTTGCTGGAGCCAATTTTCTACTAAAGCTTGACAGGGAGTCCCGCTGGCGGCCCAAGCTCCACCTTGATCACAAGTTTTAGCACCGTCTGAGAAGTGTTCCACTGCCAAGTCTAAAAGCGAATTTGCAGGCCCCGTATCCCAGCCCAAGATACCATCGCCTAGATGCGAAACCACAGACTTGTCCGCCAATTCTTCATCTCTCCTAGCAGGAAGATAAGTAAAATTTCCAATTCCACCGAGATTTTGGATGCAGAGGCTGCGGTTGGGTTCGGCTAGCAGGCAGGCATCAACTATTGGGACTAAGGGTGCTCCTTGACCCCCTGCGGCAATGTCTGCCGATCGAAAATTGCTCACAGTAGTAATGCCTGTCAATTGCGCAATGAGTGCGCCCCGGCCGAGTTGCAAGCTGTAACCCATATCTGAGCCGGGCGTGTGTGCAGCAGAAACACTGCTCTTTTCGGCATTCCCTGGCGGTCGGTGGTAGACGGTTTGACCGTGAGAGCCAATTAATTCTGCTTTATCATATTCTGCTTGAATTGTCAAGGCTGCCGCGGCAAATTCTTGGGCGATGGCATCATCTAATTCGGCGAATTCAACCATTGACAAAGCTGAGCCGCTGCAAACCGAGAGAATTTGCGATCGCAAAGTAGCAGGATAAGGGAAAGTCTTGCCGGCCACCAAATTCACTTTTAAGTCTGTTTGGGAACCGACCACATCCACCAAAGCAGCATCAATGCCATCCACCGAGGTGCCGCTGATCAAACCGATAACGCGAACCATTCGATTTTAGATTTTAGGTTGGGAGATTGAGAGATTTTGAGATTTTGAGGTGCGCGAGGGCGCGAGAATATTATTTTAAATCCATCGTCACGATCACCACAGTAATATTATCCCGTCCCCCTTTATCCTTAGCTGCTTCAATCAAGGCAATTGCAGCACCCTCGCCAGCGCGAATCGACTTCAGAGGCGAAGCAATCAAAGGATCGGAAAGTTCCTCAGTCAAGCCGTCACTGCACAGCAGCAAGCGATCCCCAGGCTTTACGTCCACCGGCAAAATATCTATTTCCCGCAAATCATCGCGGCCCAAACATTGGGACAAAACGTGACGCCAAGGATGACTGCGAGCCTGATCCGGAGTCAGGGCCTTTCTTTTCACAGCCTGAGCCACCCAAGTCTGGTCTTCAGTAATCTGCTCCAAGCGAGCTCCGTGCAGCCGGTACAAACGAGAGTCCCCGATATTAGCGCACCAAGGTCTGCCCTCATCCCTAAAGATCAGAACCACAGCCGTAGTACCCATATCAGCGCGCTCAGGATGGTCAAGCTGATCCGTCAAAATTGCTTGATTGGCAATTAAAAAAGCCTTTTCCAACAACTGTGGAGAATCTTCAGGCCCTTCCCAATGTTCGATCAAATAAGATTGAATCGCCCCAGTCGCAATCCGGCTGGCTTCTTGACCTCCGGCGTGTCCTCCCATGCCGTCAGCCACTATGAAAAATCGCCCGTCAGGGTCTATGTAGTACGAATCCTGATTTACGGAACGAACTAGCCCTGTGTCTGTCTTACCTGCGAAAGAGCGTTTCATAGATTGGGTGATTGGACTCATCGAACTTGAAATCTTGATTTAACTGGTGCAATTTTTGATAACAAAACTTAAATCCCGAACGAGACTTGAAATTTCTGCCGATCGCTAGTCTTGGAAAAATTGTACTTCATTAGCCTTACATTGTAGATCGTCTGATGCTCATTCCGTCTGCAAATTTCCGTAAATCAAGCCGCCTGAACCAGCGGCTGCCCCAAAAAACTGGATTTCTACCAAAAATTAGAGGTTTGGCTGGCTAAAAATCAAGAAAGCCAAGTTTTGAGCATCAAAGTAAGTGCTGTGAATTTTATAAATCCGTTGTCAGCCAGCCAAAACTTAACATTCACTCGTCAAATTTTGGCTGGTGAGAAATCTCAAGCCGGAAATTTTTGATCCCAAATTACCCGCATTATGACATTCTGTCTAATCGATCGATCCGTCGGAACAAACGCAGCAGAGCTAATCCCGCACCAGCAGCTAGCAACCCCACAGCGACAGCCGCCCAGACTTGATTGCTGACAAACAAAATTGTCGCAGACAAAGTAAAAGCACTCATCATCAAAGTATAATTCGTGCCCATTTGAACACTGGTCATGCGACGCATCAACCGCTCAGCTTCGGCAGAACGGACGCGAATCCGCAAATCTCCCTGTTCGAGTTTATCAATAGTCTCCTCAATCCGGCGGGGCAAACCCAAAGCAGTCGAACTCACCTGAGCCGCTTGGCGGCCGAGTTCGTTAAAAATGCTGCTAGTTGCATCAGGTCCATTTCCATTACTCATAAGCTGCATGGCAAAAGGTTGTGCCACCTCCATAAAGTTAAACTCGGGATCTAAACCCCGACCGACCCCTTCAATTGTTGAAAAAGCTCGCATTACAAAAGTAAAGGTAGCTGGGAAGCGAAAAGGTTGGTCGTAGGCAATATCGTAAAGGTCGTCGGTAATCGCGCTCACCGACTGCTCTTCAAAAGGCTTGTCCATGAAGTTATCCAGCATATACTGGATCGATCGGCGCACTGGACTCATATCACCTGTCGGAACCAAAGCGCCCAGATTGATGAGAGAATCCATAATCCGCTGTCCATCCTTAGAAGCAACGCCGTAGAGAGTCTCCATCAGTCCTTCGCGGACGTTGGACTGAATTTGCCCCATCATGCCGAAATCATAGAAAATCAGAGATCCCTGGGCACTAACAGCGATATTACCGGGGTGTGGGTCAGCGTGGAAAAAACCATCGTTGAGCAACTGCCGCAAATAGGCTTTGGCGCCTAACTGAGCGATTAATTTGCGATCGATCCCGGCAGCTTCGAGAGCTTCGTAGTGACTGATTTTAATCCCTGGTAAGTATTCCAAAGTCAGCACTCGCGGAGCCGCGTACCGCCAATAAACTCGCGGCACTTGCACCCAGTCGCAGTTGCTAAAATTGCGGCGAAAAGTATCAGCATTGCGGCCTTCATGGAGATAGTCAATTTCCAGCCATAGAATGCGACAACATTCCTCATAAATCCCCATCCAATCTCGGCCGCGGCCCCACTTAGGATGGTTTTGAAAGTAACGAGCAATTCCCTTAAGAATTTGCAAATCTATTTCAAACAGCTTCCGCAGTCCAGGGCGTTGCACTTTGACTACGACTTCTGGGCCCGAATGCAGTTGAGCTTTGTGTACCTGACCGAGACTAGCAGCGGCCAAGGGCACCGGGTCAAAGCTGCGGTAGAGTTCCTGAACTGTCTTGCCCAAATCTTGCTCGACAATTATCTCTAACTGTTCGTAGCTGAAAGCAGGCACTTTATCTTGCAGTTTAGAAAGTTCCTCGACAAACTCTGCGGGGAACAAATCGGCACGGGTGGAAAATAATTGTCCAACTTTAATGAAAGTCGGGCCTAAATCCAAGAGTGTTTCTCGAACCCAGATAGCTTGAAAGCGGCGTCTGGAAACTTTTTTTTCTTCAGTTACGCCTCCCCAGTAGCTCCAATTTTTGCTGTCGAGCCACAGCGAAGCCAGCCAGAGCAGGACAAAGGCCCAAATGTCGAAGAAGCGCCGCTTCCGGGAGTATTTTTCGCGATTCCAGCGATAAGCTTTACTTTTGTAGGATTTACCAGCAGTTTTTAGCTCATCGGCTTCGCTAGTGCGCTTGGGGGAGCGCTGGCGATTAACAGAGTCATCAAGGAGAGCAGACACTTGGGTTCCCAAATTGCTTATTTTATGTTGTAGCTTTGATTGCAGGTAGGAAGGTGGGTACAAATAAACATTAGGGAGGATGAGGGCGGGTTTTGCCTTGATAAACTCGCTTGTATCTCGTGATTCTTAGCTAAACCCGCCCCTACCAGATACTATTGTTTTTTTGCAATGACCTACTTAGGAGCGCAGGAGCGCATTGCTTTGCGCTCACGTAGTCGTAAATAATAGTTGTTGCGGTCGGATCGCCCTTTTTTAAGGCAAACTGCTGCGGTAGCGCTGTAATTCTGATCGCACCAGGGCGACTTCGGCGCGCAGTTCGTCAATGGTGACTTGCAAGTCGGCGGGATGGATGTCTTGAATGGTAGTGGTGCTGGTTGCAGTGCCTCTGGTCTGCATTGCTTCATCCGCAGATCGATTTGCGCGTTCTACAACTCGATCGGTGAACTGGCGCAGGCGTTCTCTTTGTTCGGCATCAAATTTGCCGAGTTCGGAGAAAGCGTTGGTTGCTGCGCTTTCTAATTGCTCGTATAGTGCTTCGGCAACTGCTCTGCCTACAAAAAAAGCATGAACTGGTGGTTTACTCATAAAAAAATCTCTGTGCGCTTCCGCAACAAATTATAACTTGATTCTCCTCGATGGTGCTTGTTCCCAAAGAAAGGAAGTTTGCCGGAAATGATCTACTGCCCGGAGCGTAGCCGGGAAACAAACAATTTTTTTCATGGTTCGCGATCGCACATAGGGCCCCACCACGGTAAATCGGTGCATTCTCAGCTCTGGTGTTACTAAAGGCTTTCTCAAGCTTAGTAGGGTTGGCAGAACTAATGCGCGATCTCACACAACGCAGGCCATCGTGCTTCAATATTAACATAATTTATAACTAAATATCAAATATTTATACGTTTTATTTTGCGTGGGATTCGGAGTGCTTAGGGAATAGGAAATATTCGATAAATTCCGGCATAGGCTGTTGCTATTTTATGAGCTGATCGCAGGTTGTGCGAGATGATCCGTGGTGCGGAATGGCGTTATTTTATCCACAATCGATTGATATTTACTCACTCCTCAAAGCAAGTATTAGTCCGCCCTTTTAACCAACAAAAAGAATACTAATTTGTCGCCGGTTCAGGAAACGGCACTGTTGGTTCTGCAACAGGGGGCGGGGAGTAAGGTGCGATCGAAGTATCGGAATTGCTGCCGCTTTGGCTTGGTATTGGCGGTTCGGCCGATCCTACAACCGGTGATGGTATTGTTGGCGCGGATTCTTCCTGTGGAAAAGCTTCAGAACTCTTGGGAGCAGACGGGGCTGGTGCGGGTACGGGAGAAGAGTATCTGCGGGGTTCGGGCGGCAGAGGCGGAACTTCTGGTACTGGTGCGGATGCTGCTTCGGGTGCTGGCTGGATTTCAGTTTTAGGTTCTGGAATGGGGTACTCAGAGATCTGCGCTTGGGGATCGGGCGTTGGGGATGCTGAAGGTTCCGCTTGGGGCTCTGGGGCGGGAGTTTGCGGATTCGGGAGCGCAGAAGGTTGGGAGATGGCTGTTGAGGAGTCGATCGGTTCGGGTGTGCTGCTGTCTAATGTAGGCTTGGGGCCCTTGTTGAGTTGGAGCGGAACGAGAGGGCTGCTTTCGACAGACGGCTGCCTGAACATCGGCCCTGACAAATCGCGGGATTTGAGCAAATCTTCGAGAGATGGGAAGGCTTGAGTTGTCGATCCGTTGCTGCTGACACTCGTGCTGTTGTAGCGCCATGCCAGGTCAAAACCCATCCAGCCGGCAATTGCAGCCGTTACGACAAACGCTAGGAAAGTCAATTGCGGCGGGGGAGGTGCGGGCAATCGCAGACTTTGCTTGCCTGTTCTCTCTGCTGATACTCGCTCTGTTTCTTGCAGCATGGTAAGCCAATTTTCCACTGTCTGGGGGCGGTTGTCGGGGTCGGTTTCGAGTCCTTGAAGGATTGCTCGCTCGATTCGGGGGCTGAGGTTGGGCTGAAATTGCCGCAAACAAGCCAGGGGAATGCGATCGCGCAGGGGTGCTGCTACGGGCGGTACGCCGGAGAGCAAGTAGTAGAGGGTGGCTGCGATCGCATAGACATCTGTGGCCGGTGTACATTTACCGTCATAGAGGTATTGTTCGATCGGCGCGTAGCCCGGAGACAGCAAGTTAGTGTGAGTTTGTTTGGTGCCGGCGGTAAAGTCGCGCGCAATACCGAAGTCTATCAACATTACTAGATGAGAATCATCTCGCCGGATCATATTTTCTGGGTTGATGTCTCCGTGTAGCAATCCGCTGTGGTGAACTGTACTTACGGCTGAGGCTATTTGCCGAATGTAGTGCAGAGCCTGGGCTTCTGGCAGTGGCTGATCGGTTTCGACTATTTGGGCGAGGGTTTTGCCGGGAATGTAGTCCATCGCGATAAAAGACTGTCCGGCTTCTTCAAAAAAGTCAATTATCCTAACGATGTTGGAATGCTGACACCGCGACAGGCGTTGGGCTTCGGCAATAAACTGCTGCTGAAACTGGGCAGATGCTGGGTGTTGGCGCAGACTTTCGTTGAGGGTTTTGAGTACGACGGTTTGGTTTAATTGGGTGTGGGTAGCTCGGTAAGTGATGCCGAACCCTCCTCTGCCTAAAGTCGCGTTGATTTGGTATTTGCCCTGTTGCAGGACTGTTGCTGGCGCTGAGTTCATCTTTTGTTGATGGCCGGTTCCCAAACTATGCTACCGCCTTTGGGTTATTTCGCTTTCTTTAGGACTAATATTCGATCGACCTGCGCCCTACTTTTGGCTTGATCTCTGCCATATCAATTTATCTGTAGCAGTTGTCTTAAAACTTAACACAATAATTGCCCAATAAAAATCCCGCTCTTGTGGAACGGGAAAGCCATCAGGGTGCATCTATTAATTTGACTATAACGCATGGGGGGTATAACCCCTCTTTGCTTTATTAAATCTTTACAATTGACCGATTTATGTAAATATTTAAATGTTTACTTGACTTTTGAACGATTTTATACTTTTAAATTGAAATTGATAGGTTAACTGTCAACTGTTAACTGTCAACTGTTACCGTGCTTCGGCAAATGGTGCAGCAAATACCATAACACGGCTACATTTGCGATGAATGCACCTAATTTAAGTACGGTGACACCCTGAACTAACTCATATAATTCTGGCGGGATACTGATGCCTACCAGCACTAAAACTAAAATTGTGGCCCAGCCTTTTTCGTACCATAAACCAACTGCTTCAACAGCAGTCAAACCTGCATAAATTGCGGCGGCAAGTCCGCTAAATAGTAAAGTTTTAGTTTTGAGCATGAGAATTTTGTCTAATAAAAATTCAACAATTTTAAGCTTTGATTCTAAGAAGAAAGATTCTGAAAAATCTTCCAAGGCTTGATGATTTTTTAGTGCTAAAAGCAAAGCGATCGAAGTTGCTGTCAAGAGGGCAGCAACAAAACTTTTGTAAAGGACAATTGCGATTAAACCAGGAGGGCGCTGTTTTTTCACGTGAATTCTAGAAATATCAATAATTTGCGATCGGCTTGTGAAGGAAGAAGGAAGAAGGAAGAAGGAAGAAGGAAGAAGGAAGAAGGAAGAAGGAAGAAGGAAGAAGGAAGAAGGAAGAAGAAAAAAGGAAGAAGAAAAAAGGAAGAAGAAAAAAGGAAGAAGAAAAAAGGAAGAAGAAAAAAGGAAGAAGGAATTAAGAATGTCCTAAGCTGTTGCACATTTAAATTGTATATTCGGGGCAGCGTCGGAGCATCGGCCCACAAGAGTTTGATTATTTTTCGACATACGATTTAAATGCAAAACAGCTTAACACACACCATGCTAAGATTGAGGATAATGTTGTGCTAAGAAAGAGATCGCAGTAGCCCGATCGCCCAAATGACCATCCAACGCAGCAGCCAACAAATCATCCAACATCCGTTTAAACCCAGGCCCGGGCTTGTAACCCAATGCCTTCAAGTCTTTGCCGTTTAAAGGCGACTCAACATTTGCCCACTTGGTGAGGTATTCCCAAATCTGGCGACGGATACTTCGGGGGCTTTGAAGGGCGATCGCAATTAGCAGCGGTAACTCATAATTCCTCAACAAAAACACCAAGTGACTCGGTAACTTACACTTCGGCAAATTCTCTGCTAATTCCTGATTTCCAGCTTCCAAATGTTGCAGCCGTTTAATACTGTCAGCAGGTAACTGAACATTTCCCGCTACCTTAACCCGATATTCCGGTGCTAAATAAGCGATCAAAACTTCCAGCCGCATCAGCCAATCAGGAATATTGATAACTGGGAATTGGGAATTGGGAATTTGTAATTGGGAATTGGCAATTGGGAATCGCGAATCGGTAATAGTTGCTTCCTTCTTTCTTCTTCCTTCTTGCTTCTTGCTTCTTGCTTCTTGCTTCTTCCTTCTTCCTTCTTCCTTCTTCCTTCCATTCAAACATCGATCGAGTAAACGCAACCTGCGCCACAATTCGCGATCCAAATCCAAAGTAGGATGAATACAGCGCAAAGCCTGCAAATCTCCCAGCATTTGTAAAGCAGCCTGCCAATAAGGAGCTTGCAAAATGTACTTTAACTCACTTTTCAGCCGAGTTTCTAAAGCCGGAGCTCTGCCATTTTCTCCCTGAATCCGGTAATAAATCCCACTTTCCAAAGCGTTGCGGATGTATCCTTCAGTCTGCGACTCAATGGAAAATCCCAGCCGCACCGCAAACCGCACAGCCCGATAAATTCGCGTCGGATCTTCGATAAAACTATTGGCGTGCAAAACTCGAATTTGGCGCGCTTCCAAGTCTAGCAAACCGCCAAAAAAATCTAACAATTCGCCACTGCGAGGCACACCCAACCGCACAGCCAGCGCATTAATTGTAAAATCTCGGCGGTACAAATCTTGGCGAATCGAACTCGCTTCAACTTCAGGATTTGCAGCCGGATAAGGGTAAAATTCAGTACGAGCCGTAGCGATATCCAGCCACAGCGAGCCGAAAGCCGAGTCTTTGTGCCATAAAAGCGCGGCGGTTTGAAATTGACCG
Source organism: Microcoleus sp. A6-C6 (assembly GCF_036705955.1). Lineage (NCBI taxonomy): Bacteria > Bacillati > Cyanobacteriota > Cyanophyceae > Oscillatoriales > Microcoleaceae > Microcoleus > Microcoleus sp. A6-C6. Next base: position 73,002 of record NZ_JAUBVR010000016.1, read on the forward strand.
TGAACGTCTAAACGCGAGTCTGGGTAAAGCTTTTGCAGCGATGCAGCTAACTCTACTCCAGCACCTGAATCGTCGGTGCCGCAGTTGCCATCGACTACCAAATCAATATCAGTGAGTGCCAGTTTATCATCCGTGGCTAACAGTAAATCCCGGACTGCTCCACCGACAATATAAAGTTGCCAGCCGCGTTCTTGGGCAATATTGGCTGCGATCGACAATAATTGCCATAATTCGCTACTAATGCCCGATCGCAACAACTGCTCAACCGATTCGGGCATGGGACAATTAGACAACTCAGTATTACTGCCGCTATCTCGCGCCTTTTGCTGGTGCAACTCCCGCAATACATCAGTGCGAGTCACAATTCCCACCAGTTGGCCGTTTTCCAATACTGGCAAACGCCCGATATCGTATGTCACCATTAAAGCTTCAATTTCTGGCAGCAAGGTATCCGGGGCGATGGTTTTGAGCTGCGGAGTCATGTAACCCTTAACTGGGGCGTGACTGAAACCGTGGTGCAAGGCAATGTCAATGTCGCGGCGCGAGATAATCCCGGTAAGCCGATCGCCCGAATCGACCACGGAAAGCCCCGAATGTCCGTAGCGTAGGAGGATACGGTGAGCCTCTCCGACGGAAGTTTCCGGGCGAATGCTCCGCACTGGAGATGACATTAATTCGCGGGCGGTTGGAGGATGGGGGATTTGAGCTTTGAGTTGGTCGGCTAATTGATTCAAAGTCAGCAGCGGATCAACATCCCGTGTAGCGAGGGATGCGGCGCGGGCGTGGCCTCCGCCGCCGAGGGGTTTGAATAATTCGCTGAGGTTTGTGCCTTCGATGCGCGATCGACCGATAATAGCTAAGCGGTTGGAAACTGGCGATTCAGCAATGTTGCGGTTGTCATTTTCGCTAAAGTTATAAACATTACCTAAAAGTAGAGCATCGGTTTCAGTCAAATCCAGCAAGCGAGAAGCCAGCGCCGAAAGTCCGGGAACATAAGATTCAGTAGATAGTAATACTGAAGCTACTGTATAACCATGCAAGGTTTGCGATCGCAAATTCTCCAACGCTTCTCTCAGCAAATCCTGCAATTGGGGAGACAAACCGGGTTCTACATATTCCGCGATTACCCGCAAACTCGCTCCTTGTTCCATTAACCACGCTAAAGCCATTGCATCTCGCGCGGTTGCGCCCTCAAAGGTGAGGGAACCTGTATCGACGTGGATACCGAGGGCCATGACTGTGGCTTCCGAAGGTAAAAGCTGGGACACTGTATCGCCATTTTCGGCTGCATTTTTGAGCTTTTCCCGCAGTTGTTCGACAATTAATGTGGTGGTTGCGCCAACTGCTTCAATCTGTGTCACCGTGGCGGGGATGTCCAAATCAGCTTGTAGGTGGTGATCAAAAACGGCTATTTCGTTGAGGTGTGGCAAGTCTAGCCATTCGGCGGCTTTTCCTAGTCGATGGCGCTGTGAGGCATCCACTATACTAATAGATCGAATTTGTTGCGGATTGACTGATCGACGTTCAATCAGCGGATACTCGTCGCGGTGTAGCGCCAAAAAATCTCGCACCGTCGGGTGACAACCGCCAGTCAGCACGATTCTGCTACCGGGGCGCAGCACGCAAAGTCCCACCGCCGCGCCCAAGCTGTCAAAATCTGCTGTTGTGTGGCACAAAACTAAGTCCATAGCCGAAAATCTCGCATCTCTCACTCCCACACTAGCAATTTCTGGTGCTCGGATACCGGATCGGGCGATCGGGCTTTAACATGACTTACGCATGGGCTAGAAACCGGGTTTCTACGAAAAATTGGCGACAAGGAACGATAAATCACGAAAGAAACCCGGTTTCTGAGGTTGCAAGTGCGTCCTGGACTGTTTAATATAAGCTTCAGCCAGTATCGAATCCAGTTTTCTGTGCTGCGAACAATGATAAAATTGATAAAAATCTCAAGAGCTACTAAGGCCTGTTCGCGCCATGCTCGAATTTGCACAGTCTCTTTCGTATCAATCAACCGACAATTTCTCGATGGACCATCTGGAAATTGTCAAAAACTATAATCTGGAATGTTTTGCCAGGTTATGACAAACTATTTCTCGTCCACGCACGGTTATATCAAAAGGAGAAAAGATGTTATCAATTCTGTTTCAAGTGGTTTTACTAGGTCTCGTGCTACTGTCTTTTGTGATGGTTGTTGGCGTGCCAGTTGCCTATGCCTCTCCCCAAAACTGGAATCAGTCTAAAACGCTGATTTATGCTGGTTCTGGTCTCTGGTTCTTACTGGTTATTGCAGTCGGTGTCTTAAACTTTTTGGTAGTTTAATTTCGCCTAAGACTATCGAAAAAAGAAGGTAAAAGATAGAAGGTTGAAGGCATTAACCAGTAATTTAAAGTCATTCCGCATTCGGCAGAAGCTAGGAATTCTACAGCCAGCACGACGAACCTGTATATTTTTGCACTTGAAATTAAGATGAGATGTTTCAGCTTTCTAACTTTTGCCTTCTCGCCAACAAAAAACTAAAATCTAAAACCTAAAATCTAAACTAGAAACACTATGACTGTTTTCGAGGGAACTTTTACTCAAACAGAATCTTTACGATTTGCGATTGTGATCGGTCGTTTTAATGATTTGATTGTCAACAAACTTTTGGAAGGATGTCAAGATTGTTTGAAACGCCACGGGGTTGATATTAATCCTGAGGGGAATCAAGTTGATTTTTATTGGGTTCCGGGATGTTTTGAGATTCCATTGGTGGCGCGCAAAGCTGCTCTTTCTGGCCGCTACGATGCGGTAATCTGTCTGGGTGCGGTAATTCGCGGCCAAACTCCTCATTTCGATTTTGTAGCTGGTGAGGTTTCTAAGGGAATTGCTGCGGCTGCTTTTCAAACTGGTGTGCCGGTGATTTTTGGGGTGGTGACGACTGACACGATGCAGCAAGCTTTGGAAAGGGCGGGAATTAAGAGCAATTTGGGCTGGAATTATGCGATGAGTGCTTTGGAAATGGGCACTTTGATGCGTCAAGTTAATGGTTTGGGCGCAAACTCTTACGGGCAATTGACTGCTGCGTCTGCTACGCAAGTGCTTGCGGGTGAAGTTGGTCGGACGATCGCTCCTGATGTATCCTCGAATCAGATGGTGTAAGAAGACCGAGCACATGGAATTCGCGTCTACACAAACTTGCACCCACTAGAGAGCGGGTTGAAGAAGACCGGGCGGTTAAAATTAGTAATACTGCGGATATCTTGTTGGTAATTGAGGTTTCGGATTCTACTTTGAAGTACGATCGCGAAACTAAGTTATTTCTCTACGCGGAAGCAGGGATTTCTAATTATTGGATATTTAACTTGGTTGATAATCAACTGGAAATGTACAGCGAACCTGATCAAAAAAGACAAGGAGATTTTAATTATCGATCGCAACGAGTTGGTCTGCCCGATGAAGCTGTTGCAATTCCGGGTTTTCCCGATTTGTCTTTGGTGTTTCCAGCCTAATTTAAACATAAGATACAATCGCTCACAACGATCGATCGCGTAGATACTGATTTGAGATTTAGTCGATCGGTGCGATCGGTATTTTGATATTATGGACGCGAGATCATACCAAACTTCACTTCCTATGTCAAGGATTACGAACAACGTTGTCCTAAGTCCTTGTGTAATATTTGAGCTTTCCGCATACTAATCACCAGACAGAGGAAACCACAACATGATCCAAACCATATCCAAAACAATCACGTTTGATGAGTTCGTTGCTTGGTATCCAGAGAACTCTGTCCATAAGTACGAACTACACAATGGAGTAATTGTTGAAATGCCTTTAGGAACCGGCGACCATTCGGAAGTTACGGGTTTTATAAACTCAAAACTAGCGGTTGAAATTGACCGTCGTGAATTACCCTACTCAATTCCAGGTGACTGCCTACTCAAGCTTTCCCGTGACGAAGCAGGTTATCAGCCAGACGTAATAGTCCTAGACAGAACCGCACTTGCAAACGAGCCGCGCTGGAAAAAAGAATCTATCATCACGATGGGGTCTTCGGTGCGACTGGCTGTAGAAGTAGTCAGCACGAACTGGCAAGATGATTACCTGGTTAAAGTAGCTGATTATGAAAGACTGGGTATCCCGGAATATTGGGTTGTGGATTATGCTGCTTTGGGCGGCAGACGCTTCATTGGCAATCCGAAACAACCTACTATCTCCGTTTACCAGTTGGTTGACGGGGAATATCAAATCAACCAGTTTCAGGGAGATGACATAGTTGAGTCGCTGGCTTTTCCAGAATTGAGGTTGACGGCCGACCAGATTTTTGTCGCTGGCTTGCCGAACTAGCGAGTCGAAATTATGCTTGCGGGCGGGCGATCTTCTATGTGACGATCGCATACGGACACGACAACAGTCGATAGCTTTCACTTACACATTGCAGATTATCAAATTGTGTGATACCATAAAACGTTCTTGAAAATAGCGCAACACTAAAAATTACTTCATGGCAACGAAGCCAACGATCGCATTTACCCACCTCGGCTGCGAAAAAAATCGCATAGATACCGAACACATGATTGGCTTGCTGGCTCAAGCGGGCTATCAAGTAGATTCTAATGAAGAATTAGCCGATTATGTTGTAGTCAATACTTGCAGTTTTATCCAAGCTGCGCGAGAAGAGTCAGTCCGCACTTTGGTCGAATTGGCAGAAGCTAATAAAAAAGTAGTCATCACTGGCTGTATGGCACAGCATTTTCAACAACAATTGCTGGATGAATTGCCAGAAGCAGTCGCAATTGTCGGCACTGGCGATTATCATAAAATAGTTGATGTGATGCAGCGGGTCGAAAAGGGCGATCGAGTTTCCCTCGTCTCTAGCGAACCTACTTACATCGCTGACGAAACTACTCCCCGCTACCGCACGACATCTGAGGGTGTCGCTTATCTGCGAATAGCAGAAGGCTGTGACTACCGCTGTGCATTTTGCATTATCCCCCACTTGCGCGGAAATCAACGATCGCGCACGATCGAATCTATTGTCGCCGAAGCTAAGCAATTAGCGTCGGAAGGTGTCAAAGAAATTATCTTAATTTCTCAAATTACCACCAACTACGGCAAAGATATCTATGGCGAACCGAAGCTAGCCGAACTACTGCGGGCTTTGGGCCAAGTAGATGTACCCTGGATTCGGATGCACTACGCCTATCCTACAGGTTTGACTCCGCAAGTTGTGGCGGCAATCTGCGAAACGCCCAACGTTTTGCCATACTTGGATTTACCTCTGCAACATTCGCACCCGGAAATTCTGCGGGCGATGAACAGACCTTTTCAAGCTGGGATTAATGATGCTATAGTCGATCGGCTCAAAGCAGCAATTCCCAACGCCGTGATGCGAACAACTTTTATTGTTGGCTTCCCCGGCGAAACCGACGAACACGCAGCACACTTGCTGGAATTTGTCAAGCGCCACGAATTCGATCACGTCGGAGTATTCACATTTTCCGCCGAAGAAGGTACTCCAGCCTTCAGCTTGCCAAATCAACTGCCAGCAGAAAAAATGGAAATTTGGCGCGATTCGGTAATGGCGGCACAACAACCTATATCATTGAAGAAGAATCAAGAATCTGTCGGTCAGGTAGTTGATGTCCTGATAGAACAAGAACAGCCAGAGACAGGTGAGTTGATTGGTAGATCCGCCAGATTTTCCCCAGAAGTAGATGGACTCGTCTATGTGACAGGAGAAGCACGGCTGGGATCGATCGTACCTGTGAAAATTACGAGTTCAGATGTCTACGACCTCTACGGTCAAGTAGAAGTATAGCTCGAACTGTCCCGCCCGCCAAAGCAGCATCAGCCCCGCGCTAAGAGTGTAGCCTCGCGTCGGGATGAGTGCCAGTGAGTTGACGATTCCACTCCCGCGAGTCGAATTCCAAGCCGTGCTGTGGAACAGCGACGGGGTGGATGAGGAAACGAGCAATTCTTCTGATAAAATTGGTACATCTTGACAACCAATGCCGTAAGCGAAAACCAAGCTCATAGGTACGTGTTGCCAGAAAAAGTATGGGTCTTGGGAACCAGGACTCCTGCCCTTGGAGGCAATGTAAGACCAATAGAATTACGGAGTTCTGGCGGCTGTTGCCAATGAATTGGGAAGCCCGTGCTGTACCGCAGGTCACCGTCGGGTAGTTCACTGTTTTGTTTCTGAATGTAAAGAGTTATGCTAATATAAAGTCAGAAACCAGCGGGGATGATTTGAGATTGCTTCGCCGTCCGCCCTACACCACAACGGTATCCCGAAAGAGTGTTGAGATGGATAGGCGGTAACGGTCGCTGCATCCCCTGTTGAATCCCGCAGGCGACGGATTGCGGGATAGCGCCTGAACTAACAAACCTGTAACTACTAATATGTAGTGCAGTTCAGTGGGGCTGGTCATCATCCTCACTATAAAATGCCCTAGAGAGAAAGCTTGCAAGTACCTCAAAGGAAGTCCAATGTACTATTTTAAGAATGTTGGAAGTCGATAACCCGATCGCTGGCGGTTGGTATCGGTGATGTCACAAAATCAAAGACGGCTGTCGAATCGGTAAATTTAGTCACCATCGACGGAGCTGCCCTATACTCGATTGCTATTTAAAAAGGTGCGCGCAGGCGCAGCACCGTACAGAACTCATAATGAGTTCCTGCCTTATAGCAGAAATCCGCATCCGAGTTGGGCAACTTAGAAGGCTAAGGACTCGTTATTAGGAGCATTAATGAATTTATTGTTTGAAGGCTTGGGTCTTTCGGAAGAACTCGTTCTCCATCTGGAAACACTCGGCTTTACAGAACCTACTCCCATCCAAGTACAAGCCATTCCACACCTGTTAGCAGGTCGCGATGTTGTGGGTCAAGCCCAAACAGGAACTGGCAAAACGGCAGCATTTTCGTTGCCCATCTTGGAGCGGATTGATTTAGATGTAACTGCGGTGCAAGCATTGGTGCTGACACCGACTCGCGAATTGGCGATGCAGGTAACTGAAGCCATCCGCGATTTGAGCGGTATCAGCAGCGACGGCCCGGTAAAAGTCGGTCGCTCTCTGCAAGTTCTGACGGTGTACGGTGGTCAATCGATCGATCGCCAAATGCAGCGTTTGAAGCGCGGCGTTCACATCGTTGTCGGTACACCCGGACGCATACTAGATATGCTGAGCCGCGGCAGCCTGAAACTAGACAAGGTAAAATGGCTGGTTTTGGATGAAGCTGACGAAATGCTGAGCATGGGCTTTATCCAAGATGTGGAAAAAATCTTGGATGCTGCACCAAAAGATCGTCAAACGGCATTTTTCTCGGCGACGATGGAAGCTTCCATTCGGAAATTGGTAACGCGCCATTTGCGCAACCCAGTCAACGTCACCGTAGAACAGCCAAAAGCAACGCCGAAGCGGATTAGCCAAGGCGTGTACATGATTCCTCGCGGCTGGTCTAAGGCAAGAGCTCTACAGCCAATCCTAGAAATGGAAGACCCAGAATCTGCACTGATTTTTGTGCGGACGCGGCAGTCGGCGGCAGAACTTACTAGCCAACTGCAAGCAGCAGGTCACAGCGTTGACGAGTATCACGGTAATTTGAACCAAGCACAGCGGGAACGTTTGCTGCATCGGTTCCGCCAATGTCAGGTGCGCTGGGTAGTGGCGACTGATATTGCGGCGCGGGGTTTGGACGTGGATCACTTGACTCACGTGATTAACTATGACTTGCCCGATAGCGTAGAAAGCTACGTTCACCGGATCGGACGTACCGGCCGGGCTGGTCGCGAAGGAACTGCGATCACGTTGATTCAACCTGTTGATCGCCGCAAATTACGCTTGATTGAACGCCACGTGCGATCGAGCTTAACGGTGAGAAACATTCCGACACGCGCCCAAATTGAAGCGCGTCAGTTGGAAAAGATGCAGGGTAAAGTTCGCGAAGCTTTGGCTGGCGAACGGATGGCATCTTTCTTACCTCTGGTGTCTCAGTTGTCCGAAGAGTACGACGCCCACGCGATCGCCGCTGCTGCTTTGCAAATGGCCTTCGATCAAAGCCGTCCTGCTTGGATGGGCGCTGATTACGCTCAACAAGAAGATCCCCCTATTGGTGGAGAAAACAGCGTCAAGCCAATCTTGATCAAGAAGCGGGCTAAGACTGGTGCGTCGAGTAATTCTGTGGGTTCGAGCGTTCCTTCTCCCGTTCCCCAGAACAGCTAATTAGTAGGGTGCGCTGAGGCGCACTTTACTTTAAAATATGTGTAGAGATGCGATATCGCGTCTCTACATTGTTTTGTTGATCTCTCTCTTCTATTCCTCTGTGTCCTCTGCGCTCTCTGCGGTTAAATCATCCAAAAACAACCGTAAACGATGTAAATCAATATGGAAGTTAGGAATCGGACAATTTCTGTAACTAATTCTACGCTGAGCACGTTAATTGAAGAACTGGGTACTGAGTGTCAAAATGTTATTACTTTAATCCATCAGCTTCAGTTACCTGATTTGAGCGATCGACAAAAAGCTGAAATTATAGCATAGTTCATGAGTGCTGCAATTCACCTGAACCTGCACTGTGGAGAGGATTTTCAGACACTAATTGCTGAGGAAATGGCAAAATTGTCGGATGTTGATGAAGAGGATTAAGGAGATTTGGGCGATCGCGCTTCAGGAAAAAGCCACTCTATAAACTCACCGAAGTAAGGTGTATCGTGTGCATTGCGTACCTTATTTTTTAATATGTTTCGTACTAGCCTTTACCTGATGCTGAATACTCATAAAGTGGCACTGAACGTGCAGGTTTTATTTTTGTTTTGAGTAACTCTTCAATTTGTCGAACAGTCTTCGGTTTCAGGAGGATATCGCCGCAGAATATACAAACCTCTGCGGGAACTTTATCGATTACGACGATTTCACCTTGGTATCGAACAGCGTGAATGATTTCTCGCTCCTCATAAGTACCTGGACATCCTTGAATACTGCATTTCATTCTAATTGCCTCCTAGTGGTGGGAGTTATCCATTTGGGCAGTTTTGGCTCATAAACCGTGATAATAATCAGTAACGGTTGGACAGTAGTACAGACAATGTGCAAGGGACGACTATCTTGAGAAAAACCGCCGAATAAACAGCAAGCACCGCGCTGATGTTGAGGATAGTTTTCTAACAGTTGACCTCTAACTAATGCTTGAATTACTTGATCTAGTGTAATGTTTTCCTCAAGCATCTCTTGCTGTGCGTGGAGAGTCAAGCGAAGGTTATCTGCCCCGGCTTGAAAGCGTATTCACTCCTATACTGCCTCTAAATTAGTCGGCTCAAACTCACTCACGAAAGACAGATATTAAAAACACTAACATTATACTATTTTATCAGGGGCGATCGCCCGGAGGCTGAACTAAGCCCGATCGCGCATCAAGAAAAAGCCCTCCAGTCAACTCACCGAAAGGCTGAAAATTCTCATAAATAAGCAGGGCTGAAGTCCGAACGATCGAACCTGTACGCGGGATTTTTGGACTATTGTGTAATATTTTAGTTGAGCTGCGTGCCGATAATAATCTTTTGCACGCGATCGCCCTTAACTTCCAAAACCAAATTAGAAGCCTTTTGATCGTTACTGTAAGTCAACCGAGTCACTTCACCCTGCACAGATTGCGACCCATAACTGTAAGTTTTAACAATTTTTTTGCTGTTATCTCCTACCTTAATCCCATCAATTGTCACGAACTTGGGATTGGTAGTAGAAATTAAATAAACTTTGCCATCCCAGGCTGCTACTGTCAATTTTGAGTAGGTTAGCGTGCGAATCTTGCCACCGATCGCCTTACCGCCCGGTTTAGTTTCGTCGCGTTGAGGTTTTCCCAACTTACGTTTTGCCTCTTCTACAGACATCCCCAACCGCACGCCGCCAATCCCCAAGCGCGAATAGTCGATCGCCGCCGGCGTTTGTGTCGCGCCCAACATTCTTTCTAAAGCGACAACAGTTTGATTCATCGCGGGAATCGGGCGAACTAAAGCAGCAAATCCTAAGCTAGAAATTGCCAGATTAATCATGATGCCAGCGACGGCTGTTGTCACAAACAATTTTACCATTTTTTTATACCTTTATTTGGCAGTAGATTCCTGCAATATCCTGTTATATCCGGATAAATATAATGATTGCGGGCGAATACAATTCGCTCTTACACAGCCCAAGCCCGCCTGCGAGGACTAAAACAGTAACAATATTCATCCCCAAAAATATAACATAGAGAAACCAGGTTTCTGTAGGGGGCGTACCCCCGTGTCCGCCTTGATTCGGTGTTTCTGAATACCAAACAAAGTTTTAGGTTTAATTAGCGCGACTACTGAATCGCCGGAATTGGTGTGATATCCTAACAAAAGGCGTTTCTCCATAAAATCCGCAATTTAGATGACCGCAACAGATTCTACTAAACACCAAAAATCTAAAGCCCTCAAACCCGGAAGCCGCCGCCCCGCTAAAGAGCTTTGCAGCGAATGCGGTTTGTGCGATACATATTATATCCATTATGTCAAGGAAGCTTGCGCTTTCTTAACACAGCATATCGCAGAACTAGAAGAGGAGATTCACGGGCGATCGCGCAATCTCGACAATCCCGACGATTGGTACTTCGGAGTCAGTCAAAATATGATGGCGGCCAAGAAAAAAGAACCAATTGAAGGCGCTCAGTGGACGGGAATTGTGAGCTCAATTGCGATCGAAATGCTCGAAAAAGGAATTGTAGAAGGCGTTGTTTGCGTCCAAAATACCAAAGAAGACCGCTTTCAACCGATGCCGATTATTGCTAGAAACCGCGAAGAAATTCTGGCAGCAAAAGTCAACAAACCAACTCTGTCTCCCAACCTTTCAGTATTAGAACAAATCGAGAAATCGGGGATGAAACGACTGTTAGTAATTGGCGTAGGCTGTCAAATTCAAGCATTGCGAACAGTAGAAAAACAACTCGGTTTAGAAAAGCTGTATGTTTTGGGAACTCCCTGTGTCGATAATGTCAGTCGCGCCGGCTTGCAGAAATTCCTAGATACTACTAGCCGCTCTCCTGAAACGGTGGTTTCTTACGAATTTATGCAAGACTTTAACGTTCACTTCAAACACGAAGATGGTTCGAGCGAGAAAGTGCCGTTTTTCGGGCTGAATACTAAAGAATTGAAAGATGTTTTTGCTCCTTCTTGTTTGAGCTGTTTTGATTACGTCAATTCCTTAGCAGATTTAGTTGTCGGCTACATGGGCGCACCTTTTGGCTGGCAGTGGATTGTAGTAAGAAATGACACCGGGCAAGAAATGTTAGATTTGGTAACGGATCAGTTAAATACTCAGCCGGTGATGTCTCAGGGAAACAGAAAAGAAGCCGTTCAACAAAGTATTCCTGCTTATGAAAAAGGAGTAACTTTGCCAATGTGGGCGGCGAAGTTAATGGGAGTTTTTATTGAGAGAATTGGGCCGAAGGGTTTGGAATATGCGCGCTTTTCAATTGATTCTCATTTCACTCGCAATTATCTGTATGTGAAGCGGAATTACCCTGAGAAATTGGAGGCTCATGTGCCGGAATATGCTAAGCGGATTGTGGGACAATATAAGTTACCAGAGTGAGGCGGATAGACAGAGTTTTTAATAGCTGTTTTGCAGGGACACGGTATTGCCGTGTCTTTGTTGTATACAGTTCAGAAAATTAGAGGTACAAGATTATGACACTTATATTTGCAAACAAACATAAGAATTTACCAAAGTCGATCGCAGTTACTTGTTGTGCGATCCTAGCATTATCTGGAAATGGACTGTCTGCGAAAGCAGCAGAAGTGCGATCGGGAAATAGTAGACGAACATTTGCCGATTGGTGTCACCAAAAAGCTGATTTGAGTCCTGAAGCTAAACATACTGTTGAGATGCTGTTGAAGGAAGCAGGGACTACTGACTGCGATGCTGCTAATCAGAAACTTTCGAGGGTCACCGCACTCTACCTCATTGACAAGAAAATCGGCGACATTAAACCGTTACAATCTTTCACTAACCTGACTGAGCTCTTCCTTGATGACAATCAAATCAACGACATCAAACCGCTAGAATCCTTGACTAACCTGACTTGGCTCTTCCTCCAGAACAACCAAATCAGCGACATCAAACCGCTAGAATCCTTGACTAACCTGACACAGCTCAATCTCTTTAGCAATCAAATCAAGGACATCAAACCGTTGCAATCCTTGACTAACCTGACTGAACTCTACCTCATCAACAATCAAATCAAGGACATCAAACCGTTGCAATCCTTGACTAACCTGACTGTGCTCTACCTCGGAAAAAATCCTATCAGCGACATCAAACCGCTACAATCCTTGACTAACTTGATTCGGCTCGTACTCTTCGACAATAAAATTAGCGACATCAAACCGCTAGAATCCTTGACTAACCTGACTGATCTCGGGTGCATCTCACTTTGGCAAATACATCAAATTGAAAGTTGACCGTTGAGATAAGCACAGCGAAGAGAAAGGATAGAGGGAACGCTCTCAATATTCCATTGCGCTCCTGATATTTTCACCCTGAATCCAATTCGTTTAATAATTGATTCAACTGTTCCAGAACCAATCGA
>NZ_JAUBVR010000017.1:0-84280 GCF_036705955.1 Microcoleus sp. A6-C6
TATTTGGTATTTTATCCATCATTACAACTATGTTTTGAGCCAATGAATATCTAATCACTACATATTTATCACTACCCGAAAATCAAACTCATGTAATCCGTGGTGGTTCGTGGCGTAATGAACCCTTACGATGTCGTTCTGCCAGCCGCTGGTACAATAATACCAACAAACCATCTCAAAATATTGGTTTCAGGATTGTTCGCTCTTTATAGCTGACTATATTCCAATATGTTTTTATGTCGTTACTATTCCTAAGCTATCTCATCTTCATCTATATATGCGTCGATTAAGGTTGTATCATCTGATTTTCTTCGTTCTGCTACTTTAGTTCTGTGGTATTCGTAGGCTTGAGGTACTCTTTCACATTTTTCAATCGTCAAAGTCCCAGTCTCTCGCTCAAGTTCTTGTACAATTTGCTCAATTTCATTGAATGAAACCCTAAAAAACTCTCTTCTTTCATTTTCTATATTCACTCTTCTATCATAAAACTGCTCATGAAAATGCTGTATTGTGGCTGAAGCATCGTCTGAAACAATCTTATAATGAATATCAAAGGGGAATGGAACGTAAGGATTCATGGTTCTGATATATACATCTGGGTCACTATTCTTCGTCATAAATATCCTATATACATCTCGTCCGAGAGAACCAATATTTGAAATGACATAAATGTAACCAGACTTGAGCATTCTGGAATATGAAATAACTTTTTCTTTAGCTTTTTCTTTATCTGTTTGAGCTTGAGAAAGCCCCTCTTTAAGATATTTACTTTGACTCTCATATTCTTCTGGCTGTAAACCAGCAACTTTTTTCTTTTCTAGACCTACAAGCTCTTCTTGATATTGCCTTTCTCTTTGCTCAGCTTCTTCAGCTTCTTGTTGCGCCTTTTCCATTTTTATGCGCTCTTTTTTTTCTTGTGCCATCTGTTCTTTGATTGCTCTTTCTCTTGCTTTTTCTTTCTCTTTTATATATTCTAATTCATACTCGATATCTAGCTGTATCAATTTAAGACTTAAATACTCTTCGGAAATCTTACAGTCTATTTTTTGCAAATACCTATTAATCTTGTCACAATAGTTATTTATCTTCTGCTTTAAATTGTCAAGGTTTTTATATGTAACTTCTTTGCAAACATACTTGCACTGTTCTTCAAATACAAATTCTATCATTTTTAAGAGGTTTTTTATCATTTTTTTACCTTCATTTTCTCCTTGTTTACCTTCTCCTATACTCCAGGGAGTATTAGAAATAAAAGCTTCGTTATTGCGTTGCATTTTTAGCTGTCTTTTTTCAACGTCTCCTAATTGTTGTAGATAATCTCCAGACTTTATAAAATCATATTTTGGTTCGTAAGCCTCTATAGATATCAAATACTCTTTAGCCTCAAGTTCACGCAGTTTAGATTGTAAGTTTTTGATAGATGTTCTTATGGCTTCCTGTTGTACATCCAGTTCTTGTAGCTCGTTTTGTTTTAACTGAATGTTTGAATCTAGTTGCTTTTCTGTTTCTTCCCTGGAAGTTAAACTCTGATACTTACTCAGAGCCTGTCTAAGCGAATCCCGATCGTGTCGCATTTGGATAAACGCTATAGTCAGGTAGATTATTAATGATATACCAACCAAGGCTACTATCGTGGTTAACAGAAGAGGTGTTGACAACATTTGACTCAATATTTTTACTTATGCGTTATTAACCTAGTTTACAGGATATTCAGTTCTGGGGCAAGCGTTACAGATAGGCGATCGCATTTACCAATCTTGGCATGGTATAATATCTATCTTCGATTCCCATCGACAACTCATGAAAACAGACACCATTTTCTACAGCCTGTTTCAAGAATTTCCCAGCTTCTTCTTTGAACTAATCGATCGCCCTCCAGACGAAGCCGCCGCCTATGAATTCACCTCCCGCGAAATCAAACAACTCGCATTCCGCATCGATGGGTTATTTCTGCCCACAACCGAAGCACCTGAAAAACCATTTTACTTGGCGGAAGTTCAGTTTCAACCCGATCCAGACTTGTACTACCGCATCTTTGGCGAACTCTTTCTCTACCTGCGACAATACAAACCAGTCAATCCTTGGCGCGTCGTTGTCATCTATCCCAGCCGCCGCATCGAACACGAACAGATGCTGCAATTTCAGGAACTCTTAACCAGTCAGCGGGTGCAACGGATTTACCTCGATGAATTGCCAGAAGCCGCAGATCGATCGCTGGGAGTGAAAATTGTTAAACTGGTAATCGAGCCAGCAGAGACAGTGGCAGAACAAGCACGGCAGTCGATCGCAATGGCCCGACAACAGTTGTCCGATCCAACCGTTCTACGCGATTTAATCAGCCTCATCGAAACAATTATTGTCTACAAACTCCCCCAAAAAAGTCGCGAGGAAATTGCCGCCATGTTGAATTTAAGCGAACTCAGACAAACCAGATTTTATCAAGAAGTCAAGCAAGAAGGTTTAGAAGAAGGACTCGAACAAGGTGAGCAGCAGGCGAAGTTAGAAGCCATTCGTCGGATGATCGCGTTTGGAATGAATTTAGAGACGATCGCGCAATTATTAGATTTGTCAGTAGAATTTGTGCGGCAAACAATTCACAAAATCCAACGCGAATCAATGTCAGTCTCCGAACAAAATATCGACTCATTGATCGAACTATTAACTCAGCAGCGATCGCTCTTCGGGGCCGAACAATTAACCGAACTAGCGCAGCTAATTGAACCTTTATCTGATGACAGCGATGTTCTTGCAGAAGCGATTTTATCCTGGGGTGAAAATTACCCTTCAATTCAGGAAGCTCAAGCCAAACTGCTCGAACCACTACCGCCGGCTAAAACATCAGAAAAAGCAGCAGTCAGCGGAGAAAGTAGTGAATCTCAAATTGGCGATCGCCTCAACAAACAAGCTCTCAAAAATGCCATTTTATTGTAGCGCGATATTCGATAATATTGTAGGGACACGGCACTGCCGTCTCCTAATTTCTAAAAAACAGAATAGTCTGAGCCCCGATTTTTTCAAGAAGTCGGGGCTCAGACAGTGAAAAAGTTGAGATTACTTTCTAGTTTAGTCGGCGGGAGTGAGGGAAACTAACAGAGTGATGCTGTCAACGCCGATGACATAAACAGTGTCTCCCGGTGTGAGGGTGATTTGGCGATCGCACCGTGCGGGCCACCAGCTACCTTGAAAGCGGACGCGACCTGTTTGATTTGGGTAAATCGATTCATCGACGACGGCTTCTTCGTTGAAGTAGTGAAAATTGGTGTTGATGTAGTTGTCGATTAACATATTATTTGCTGTGCTGTAGGTGTGAATAGAAAAAATAGAACCGAAAGCTTTTGCTAAATTGAACATTTTATTGACTCCTTTTGTGTTAAAATATATGGAATTTTTAGATGCTATTTCTGCTATTTGAAAGGCTGCATTTCCTGGTTTTTGATGCTGTGAATTAGTCGGCTGGAGCGAGGGAAACTAACAGAGTGATGCTGTCAACGCCGATGACATAAACGGTGTCTCCGGGTGTAAGAGTGATTTGGCGATCGCACCGTGCGGGCCACCAGCTACCTTGGAAGCGGACGCGACCTGTTTGATTCGGGTAAATCGATTCATCGACGACGGCTTCTTCGTTGAAGTAGTGAAAATTGGTGTTGACGTAATTTTTGATTAACATATTGTTGGCGGTGCTGTATCCTTGAGTGGAGAAGATAGAGCCGAAAGCTTTTAGTACGTTGAACATGATATTTACTCCTGTTGTGTTAAAATATATGGATGTGTAATTGTCTGTTTCTGCTATTTGAGAGGCTGCATTTCCTGGTTGAGATTGATTAATTTACCAGATATTTCATTGTTCGTGTCTGGGGTGCTTCCATCCGGATCAAAAACAAAAATTTTTTGATTTTTTTGGGGGATTTGAGCGGCGGTTGCGGGGAGTCTAAATTGAGTAATTCCGAGGTATTGAATTAAGGATTTAGCTGTCGATTAGTTGCTGGGATTTGTCTCACTGGTAGATGTTGTTAGCTACATTAGCGCTTGGCTGATTCCGCATTACTGCTGCTGTGAAAATGTTTTATTTTTGGGTTTGATGATTTTTTGAATCGGTTGTGACTCGCTTGCTTTACACTTACTAATTTATAAAAAGTCGAAGGTATGTGGTGCGATCGCCCTGACACTTTCTCTCTCTGGTATTGGCACAGGACAATTTCACAACCGCAATCAACGATTTATCAATTGTTTCAGCCTACGAATCTGGCTGATAGTTGTGCCAATTCAGCCAAGTGGACTACCGCAGGCTGTGAACTCTGAACTTACGCAATCTCTGTAGCCCCATCAGGAAGATCCATATATATCTAGTCCATGACTGACACCATCTCCGGTAAAATACCCGTTATGAGTTTGTAGTGACGAATGCAAGTGCGATCGAGTCTGATGAGGTAGAAGTTTTTGATGAATGCAGGTCGATCGCACCCTGCAATCGAGTCTGAGACGCATAATCTCTATATGTAGGGCGATGCACACTGCACCGCGAATCCTATAAGTAGCGTACAAAACCACTTTTTAGCTTTAGCCCTGTAATCGCAATTATGGAACAAGTCGAAATTAAAATCAATTCATAAATTCAGAATCTTAAATTCATAAAAGTCATACTTATAAAAAACTTTCTCGATACTGCATAATTGTTACAGGAATTCTGAATAAAATTTTAGCTAACTGAGACAAACCGAACTTAAATTTAAGCGACTGCGGCAAATCTTGCACGGAAACTTCTACAAAACCAAAGCGAGTATAAAATGCTGCAAGTCGCGTCCCCAAACATTCTAAGTATAGTGGTTTTGTAGCCTGTTGAATTAAATGTTTTGTGAGATAAATGCCCAAACCGCGATCGCGCCAATCCTTCGCCACCACCAAACTACCCAACTCTTGCGCGCCGGAAAAGTTCCGCAACTGTCCGCAAGCAGCCAACTTTCCCTCACATTCGATGACCCAGAATTGCTCCCAGCGCAACTGAGTAGGATCGAGTTTGGCACTCCAGACTAACTTTCTAATTGATTTGATATCTTGCTCCGACGCTTGGCGTAGAACGCATTCTGACGGTAAAGAAACAGAACTTGCAATCATGAGTTATAGCTGGAAACTACAGCAGCGATTCGTTTGAAAATGCGAAAAACTTCGTAAAGTTCGTTTCCGGGGTTCCGAATATCAAACAACTTAGATAAAGCATACTGCGGTGTATCTTGTTTAGTCACTTTGATGAATCGGAAACTGCTGCCATTGGTCAGAAGCCCAAACGTTGGTTGTTCTGAATTTGGGTCATTCAGCATATAAGATAGTAATTGAGGAAGTCCAGCTTCAACGGAATATTGCGATCGCTTGGCTTCGATCGCCACGATCCAAAAAGATTGCAGCAATAATAGGACATCTATGCTGCCCCTAACAATTATATCTTCATCTTCGACAATCAGTTCAACAGATTTTTCACATTCTATGTGAAAGGGAGTCAGGAAAAAATCTGCTACAAATAGCAAAGGAGCTAGTACCACCATTTTTACAGTATCTTCTAGGAAAGGGAATGAGGTACTGTTGATATAGCCTGCTTTTACTTTGTCGAGCGATCGCTTTTCTGCGTCTGCTATTTCAGGCAAATCATCAATCCATTCTCGAAAGAATTGCTCGTCTTCAGACAACTGTAGATTAAATTTAGTTTGAACATCACCCAGTGTCAGTGTTTTTGCTTGAACGGTTTGTGTCATAATTTTCAGTAGCTCTTAGCTATTTGTAACTTATTGTAGCATATCAAATGTCGATCGCCCCCAGCAACACCTCCGCGCCAAACCGCACCGGATCGGTACAAGGCAATCGCGTTTGTGCTTGAATTTCAGCTATTGCTAACAGCGCATCTGCCTCATTTAAGTGATGAGTGTTAAGGGCGATCGCGCTCACTTTGGCCCCAACAAAAGCACCCGCAGCCGCAGCCACCATTTCGTACAATTCAACCACTTTCGACAAACTCGGAATCGATACGTGCGGGTGATGGCGAAGGTGAATTTGTCCGGCTCGGTGCGCTAAAATTAAGTGAGTTGGCTGCGTACCACGCAACAGCGGCAGAGTCGCCGTCGAACCCGGATGCAGTAGCGAACCTTGCCCTTCTACGTGCAGAATATCGCATTCAGAACCCAATTTTATCACCGCTTGTTCCACTGCACCGGCGGCAAAATCAACTCGCACTGCATCCAAAGCAATGCCTTCATTTCCAATCATTAAACCCGTTTGTCCAGTTGCTAAAAATTTGGAACGCAAACCCCGCTGCAAACAAGTGCGATTGAGTTCCAAACTGGTTGACATTTTGCCAACGCTCATATCTGTACCGACAGTTAACACGCGGCGACAGCTTAATTTAGCAGCGGCCGCAGAGGCGATCGCCCCAACAGACTTCGGTTCCTGACGCACGTCCCAAATCCATTGATTTTCGGTTAACGGAACCGTTATCAAAGGTGCAAGTTTCCCGTGCAAACCGTTGACAACCGACAAGCCTGCTGCTACCGCTTGATTAATTTCTGGCAACCATTCCGGGGGCAAAACACCGCCAGATGGAGCGATACCAATTAGCAGAATATCCGGCACAAATTGCAGTGCTTCTGCAACGGAAGCAACAATCGGTACTTGTTGAGGAATGCCAGTTAATTCAGACAAAGATTTTCCTGTACATTGGCGGTCAATTACTGCTACAATTTGTGCTGCGCTGTAGCGCAAAAATGCTAAGCCTGTTTTGCCGGAATAGCCGAGAATTCCCTCGTGCAGCAAGATAGCAACTTTGCCATTTTTGATAGGATAGTTTTGAGTCATTGGTTCACTTTTAAGCTCGGATTGTAGATTGTAGATTAAATCTACAATCTACAATTGATTATTCGCTATGATTTGCGATTACTGGTTTAAAGCATTCGGATCTTCTCCCAATTCTCGCAATCTGGCCTCTAATCGCGAGGCTCGCTGTTGAGCAGCTTCTGCTTGCTGTTGAGCAGCTTCCGCTTGCTGTTGAGCAGCTTCCTCCGGTAACAGAATTAGATTGCCAGACTCGTCGTAGAAACGCGCCCAGACTGCTGTTTCTCGATCGACAATTCCTTCCCAAGTACCCAACCAAAAACCTAGGGTTTCGCACCACAGCCAACCCCGCTCGTCGGGCACTAACGGCTGATAGCGCAGGTTGGCATCTAAACGCCATCCCTGCAAAGAATTCGGATCGAAAGGATCGAATACAAAGTAATCAGGCGTTCTAAAAACCTGCTCGTAAATATCCTTTTTTTTGCCTGTATCCTGATTAGCCGTTGACGGCGACAGCAGTTCCACAATGACATCCGGGTAACGTCCGTTTTCTTCCCAGACTACCCAACCTTGTCGGGAAGTATTGCCGTCAACACCCAATACAGCGAAAAAATCCGGCCCTCTAAAATCCTGATTCCGAACCTGTTTAACGCTGTAATAAATAAACATATTACCACCGACAAAAAAATCGTTCCGGTGAGCTAAACCTTGTTCTAAGGAACGGATTAAAACAGTCATTGCTATACGGTGGCGGTTGCTTTCCATTTCTGCACCATCATCAAAAATTAAATCAGTCGGCGGCTTGTGTTCTTCAAAGAAAAGCTTGGCTTCTCGATCGATTCCCTGTCCAATTGATTCTACTGGTATCATACTATCTCCAGATTTATTTTTATCTGTCAACTGTCAACTGTCAACTGTCAACTGTCAACTGTCAACTGTCAACTGTTTAACGATACTTTTATTCTACAATGTCAATTCGCCGCACTCCCAATCCCGATCGCCCGTTTGGCACCAAACACCCATTTTCTATGCTTGCACCCGTGAAAGGATCGTCGATTAAATTTAAGTGACTGTCCAAATCCAAGTAATCAGCGAGGGGCGAAAGTTGTGCGGCTGCGGTATTGGCGATCGCACTATCGGAATAGCAGCCGAACATCACTTGCAAATTGCAGGCTTTGGCGATGTGAATCATCCGCATAGCTTCGCTCAATCCGCCGGATTTCATCATTTTGATATTGATGCCGTGGACGCATTGTGCTAACTTCGGTATATCCGAACTATTAAAACAACTTTCATCAGCAAAAATTGGCAGCGGTGATTGACGGTAAAGTTCTGCGAATTCAGCCAAATCTGCTACTGGTGACAGCGGTTGTTCGACATAATTTATGTTATATTTTTCCAGCCAGCGACACATTTCGATCGCGCCCTTTAAACTCCAGCCACCGTTAGCATCAACACTGATTTGAATGTTAGCTGGGGCTTCGTCTAACACTGCGATTAACATAGCTTTGTCGGCTTCAATTCCTTCGGGATTGCCCAATTTAATTTTGACGGCGCGGTATTGGATGCTGGCGGGCTCTGTCGCATTTTTGCCAAACCAATCGCGCACTCTGTCTCTCGCTCCAGACGGCGAATTTATGCCGATGGTGACGGATGTGGGGACGATGCGCGATCGATCTAATCCCCACATTTTCCACAGCGGCAAGCCTACTTTTTTGCCCAGCCAGTCGTGGATTGCCATGTCGATGCCGGCGCGGGCGGCCGAGGGTAACTCGACTTCGATGAAGATTTGTTCGACTTTTTGGCGATCGCACGGAGTAAACTTTTCTAGTAGTGGTGCAACTTTCTGCAAAGCTACTAGCAGACTCTCGGTAGTTTGTGGCTTAGCACCTGTAGAAAAGGGCGATGATTCTCCCCAACCTTCGATACCTTCATGGGCTAATTTGACCCACAAATTCGTACTTTGGGATGTTGTACCGCGACTGATGGTAAGCGCAAACCGCTTGCGGACAGTGAAGGTTTCTATTTTAAGCTGCATGATTAGTTATAAGTAGTGGATGGCAGTTCATTCAGTTGACAGTTGACAGTTGATAGTTGATAGGGGCGGTGCCAAGAGTGCCCGCCCTCTCAGTTGACTTTAAACCAATTATTTCTGATCAAAAAATTTTACTATTTTACTAAAAATTTGTAAAAAAACCAATTGCCAATTGTAGATTGTGGCATAATTATAGGTAGTGTAAAATGCGTAGTAAATCATAAAATACCACAAAATATTATGACAATTTACTTTTACAGCACTCGCAGCGAATACGGTAGTTTCTCTAATTTTTCCCGTCACGGATTCGAGTTAGACGGAGAACACTGGCCGACTACCGAACATTATTTTCAAGCACAAAAGTTTCCCCAAACGGAACACTGCGACCAAATTCGCCAAGCAAAAACGCCGAAAGATGCTGCGAAAATGGGGCGCGAGCGCTCTCGTCCCCTGCGCCAAGATTGGGAACAAGTCAAAGACGATATCATGCGAAAAGCTGTACTCCGCAAATTTGAAACTCATGCCGATATTCGCGAAATTTTACTCGCTACTGGCGAAGAGGAAATTGTCGAAAATGCACCGGGAGATTATTATTGGGGTTGTGGGAAAGATGGCAGCGGCAAAAATATGTTGGGACAGATTTTAATGGAAGTGCGAGAGATTTTGCGAAAAGGCACTTCATTCAGTTGACAGTTGACAGTTGACAGCGACCTCTACCTAAAAGGAAGAGGATTGGAGTAATGAATAGTTTTCTTTTAATTTCTCGCCTTTAAGGGAGAGGCTTTAAACCAATTCTTTCTGGTAAAACACAACCTAAGAAACCGGGGTTTTTACCTGAATTGTAGGCTGTAACAAAGTATTTTCGTAAAAAATCCGGTTTCTGGCTACCCGTGCTTCCAAGACTAGCATAACTAAAATTTTCCACAAAACTAAAGCAGGACTTATTTAATAGTAAGTCCTGCGAGGCTGCTAAGGGAGCATTACCTCAATTTTCTTAAACACCGAACTCAAAATTTTACCTGATCAACTCTCGAATTGTGTGCCAATCTCCTCGGACTGTTCTAGTAGAGGGTTTAGCCTCTCCTAGGAGACTGTAAAGCAGGGGAAACGGTAAAAACCCTGCACCACTTGTTTGTTTTAACAACTATTGTGAAACCGTAATTCACTTTGAGCGTGGCAAGTACAGCATTGTTCGCCAGTCGCCTCCCGGACACCGTTCTCCTTAGGTTGGCGATTCACAGGTTACACAGCAAAACACCTGTTCTGGTTAAGGTTTGTTGTTTATTTATGTTGTATGTTTCTATTCTGTGCGATTTCTCTAAAATGTTAGCTGTTGTACAGAATTCTTTACACTTTTTCGATCGAAAAGATGATCCGTCGGTTTTGAGTAAGGGATCGATCGCACTTTTGGAATCTTCCCTCAGACTTAAGTTTAGGACTCGCAGCTTAAGTGAGTTGCAACCAAATTTTAAGATTGCTGACTGTTAAGATTTTTGAGTTATTTAGCTGTATTCGCACCGAACTGCCGCCGTTGCTGTTGAATTCGGTTGAATTCTTTTTCTTCTTCTGTCAGTAAAGAATTGTCGATCGGCGATCGCATATCCCACTGCAACTCAGACAGTAAAATTAGACAGCCTGCGATCACAATTCCGGTTGTCAAATACTGCCAAGGTGCGACAAAGGGCAATAATCCGATCGCAAATAGATGAGTTAGCCCGATCGCCATAAAAGTGCGCGATCGCAAACCAAGCCCAGTACAAAAATAGCCGATCGCGCTCAACCCCAACCACAAATCGCACAGATGCAGCAACCAAAATCCCCAACTCGCAAAAATACTGCAATCCGTCAGCACCAAACCAGAAATCATCAAAATCGCCCAAGAGTAAAGAATCCAGCTAACACGCTCAACCTTTACCCAAAACAAAGTCAAAACCGCCATGATCGCAGTGCCAATTAGAGTCAAAGTTGACCACAGAATCGCCTGAAAGCTCCAACTAAGCGGGACAAACTGAGCCGTGAAAAAAATCCCCGCCGTCACCAAAGCCCAAAGCAAAAAAGTTTGGTCAATGCGGGTATAAAATCCTGAGAAAAGAGTAATATTTCCGACTTTCCAGTGGAGGCGCAAGAGGCCTGCGAGGTCTTGTACGTCGAGATGTTCTTGTTTGGAGCGGATCGGGGGTTCACAGGGGTTGAAGAAGGTCATCCAGTGTGGTTTAAAATATCAAGTTTTGCGTATTGTAACAAAACTACACGAATATTTTACAGATTTTTATAGCGTTTTTTCTAGTTCCCTGGCTCTGCCTGGGGACGTAGATCCAAAAAGATTTTTGGACGGGTTCTTCGGTTCATTCCACAGGAGAGGGGACGAGATCTTCGGCCCATCCCACAAGAGTTTGATTGATTTTGTGTGTCTAACCGGAATATACGTTGGATTTGACGTACAATGAAAACAACGTAGATTTTACGAATATAATTAAGGAGAGAATATGAAAGCAAATCCCGGTGGAACAATTGCGCCAGCAGAAGTCATGGGCAGAGACAAGCTGATTTTGGATTTGTGGGGGATTTTAGAGCAGCAAAGTGTCATATTGAGTGCTGAGCGGCGGATGGGTAAAACGTCGGTAATTAAGAAAATGCAAGCGGAAGCTACCGCAGATAAATTGCCGATTTATCGTGATTTGGAAAATGTGCGATCGCCCTTAGAGTTTGTCGAGACAGTTTTTAAGGATGTCGAAGAATATTTAAGCCGTTTTAATAGCACCGCCAAGAAAACTCGCGGATTCCTCACTCAACTGGGAGGTACAGAATTTAGCGGTTTCAAGTTGCCGGAGATTGCCGCGCCTCACTGGAAAGCTTTGCTGACTCAAACCATAGCAGATTTGGTCGAAAATCAAAACCGCACAGTCGTACTGCTTTGGGATGAAGTGCCGTATATGTTGGACAATATCGGCGATGCAGCGGCGATGGAATTGCTCGATACTTTGCGATCTATCCGCCAGATGTACCCGGCTGTCAGAATGGTTTATACAGGTTCGATCGGCTTGCATCACGTGCTTGGTGTCCTCAGAAAAGCGGGCTATACAAACGACCCGACTAATGATATGTATGTCCAAGACGTGCCGCCGCTATCCGATAAAGATGCAACTATTTTAGCTCGCAAATTGCTTGAAGGTGAAAAGATTGCCACACCGGACATCCAAGGAAGTGCAGTTTTTATCGCCGATGAATTAAGTAATATTCCGTTTTACATCCACCATTTAATTGCTAAACTCAAATTGCGCGATGATTCAGGGGACATCGCCGCTATTAAGGAAGTCATTGCTGATTGTTTGGACGACCCGCTAAATCCCTGGAAAATGGAATATTATCGGGAGCGAATTGATAGTTACTACGATGAAAAACAGCGTCCTTATGCCCTAAATTTGCTCGACATCTTGGCGGCGGCGGGCGCGTCTTTGTCCTTTGATGAGTTATTTGCTGGTATCAAGCAAGAGTCGGAAACTCAAGATAAAGAAATGGCGCGTAAAGTTTTAAGACTTTTGGAGCAGGATTATTATCTTTATAAGAAAGATGGCAGATATCAATTTCGGTATGCGCTGATTCAAAAATACTGGAAATCCTTAAGATGTTGAGATTCTGCTCGTTACCAGGAACAGGCTGGAAATCAATTAATCTTCTTGAGTCCGCGGAGGCGGACATCGTTTGTGTAGACGCGGTTTCAACCGCCGTCTCTTGAGTCCGCGGAGGCGGACATCGTTTGTGTAGACGCGGTTTCAATCGCCGTCTCATCTAAAACAACCAACACAATCAATCCATGAAAAACACATTAATCTCACGATTCACTCCCAGCTTGATGGCACCAGAAACCCTCGAAGCCATCCTCGTACAGCGTCACAAACTAGCAAACCATTTAGTAGAAAACATCCGCGAAAGCGCCCTCACACCCAACAAGCATTATCAACTGCTAATCGGGCCGCGCGGTATTGGCAAAACCCACTTAGTATCTCTGATTTATCACCGCATTTCTAAGATGGAGGATTTGCAGGATAAATTGCTAATTGCATGGCTGAGGGAAGAAGAATATGGGATAGCATCTTTCTTGGATTTGTTGATTGCGATATTGCGCGCCATTGGTAAAGAATATCCTGCCGAATATCAAGCCGAGTTACACGATGCTGTCGAAGGGCTTTATGAGTCGCCGGAGGATGCTGAATCTGTGGCGGCACAATTGTTGAGAGATTTTATTGGGAATCGCGTTTTGCTGTTGATTGTCGAGAATTTGGATGATGTATTTAGCGGGTTGGGCGATATCGGACAAAAGCAGTTTAGGGCTTATCTTCAAACTTATGGGTTTTTGACTATTTTGGCAACTTCCCAAAGTTTGTTTGATGGCATTGAATCGCGCGATCAGCCTTTTTACGGCTTTTTTTATAGTCATACTTTAAAAGAATTAGAACTAGATGATGCTGTAGCTTTGTTGCATCAGATTGCTAGCTTGGAAGGGAAAAGCGAATTAGCATCTTTTATTCAAGATTCAACGGGACGAGATCGCATAAAAGTTGTGCATTTCCTTTCTGGCGGCAGTCCCCGGATTTATATGGTTTTTTCGGATTTCCTGGTGAACCGGGAATCTCTAAATAAACTGGTGGAAACATTTATGGCGATGCTGGACGATTTAACGCCGTATTACCAGGATCGGATGAAATATATCTCAAATCAGCAGCGCAAGATTGTGGATTTTTTGGCGGATTTGCGCCACGCGGTATCGGTAAAAGAAATTGCTAAACGCTGTTTTATCACTCACCAAACTGCATCTAGTCAACTGAAAAATTTGCGGCAAAAGGGTTATGTAAAAAGTGAAGAAATCGGGCGGGAGTCTTGGTACGAATTGCGGGAACCGCTGATGCGTTTTTGTTTGGAAGTTAAGAAGCAGCGCAATGAACCGATTAGATTGTTGGTGGATTTTTTGCGGGTTTGGTATACGAAGGAAGAGTTGCAGCAGCGATTGGGATTGAGGATGGCGGATGTTGATTTTGCGGATAAGAAAAGTCGTTTTGAGTATCGGCAAAATTTGCCACCGATTCCACCTGATGCTTTGATGGAACGAGAATATTATACGCGGGCGCTGGAGGCTATTGATAGAAATGAGGAAGATCCGCGTTGGAAGGCTTATTTTGATGAAATTGAAAATTGTCGCGAACAGAAAGACGATGTTTCTGCTTTAGAATATGCGGAAAAATTGGTAACAAGTCGCGGGGAAGCAAAGGATTGGTCGGCAAAGGGACGCTGTTTAAATAGGCTGGAACGCTACGATGAAGCTTTGGAATGTTTAGACAAAGCTATTGAAATTGACTGCAATTATGCGAGGGCTTGGACTAATAAAGGTAATGTACTCACCAACCTCGAACGCTATGATGAAGCCTTAGTATCCTTAGATCGCGCCATCGAACTGGATGCCAATGATCAGTCGGCTTGGGCTTGGCGAGGCTACGTACTCGGCGAACTTAAATGCTATGAAGAAGCCTTAATATCTTACGATCGCGCGATCAAACTTGATGCCAATGATCAGTCGGCTTGGTTTAGCCGAGGCTGGACGCTGTATAATCTCGGCCGCTATGATGAAGCCTTAGTATCTTTCGATCGCGCGATCGAACTTGATGCCAATTATCAACGGGCTTGGTATTGGCGAGGCAATGTACTCAACAACCTCAAACGCTATGATGAAGCCTTAGCATCCTTCGATCGCGCGCTCGAACTTGATGCTAATGATAAGTGGGCTTGGTATTGGCGAGGCAATGTACTCAACAACTTCAAACGCTATGATGAAGCCTTAGCATCCTTCGATCGCGCGCTCGAACTTGATGCTAATGATAAGTGGGCTTGGGTGAATCGAGGCTATGTACTCAACGACCTCAAACGCTATGATGAAGCCTTGGTATCCTTCGATCAGGCGATCGAACTTGATACCAATGATCAAGGGGATTGGGTTTGGCGAGGCGATGTACTCGACAACCTCAAACGCTATGATGAAGCCTTAGTATCTTACGATCGCGCGATCGAACTAGATGCCAATTATCAGTGGGCTTGGTTTAGCCGAGGCAATGTACTCGACAACCTCAAACGCTATGATGAAGCCTTAGTATCTTTAGATCGCGCGATCGAACTGGATGCCAATTATCAGTATGCTTGGCGTATGCGAGGCGATGTACTCGACAACCTCAAACGCTACGATGAAGCCTTAGTATCTTTAGATCGCGCGATCGAAATTGATGCCAATTATCAGTGGGCTTGGGCTAATCGAGGCAATGTACTCACCAACCTCAAGCGCTATGATGAAGCCTTAGTATCTTACGATCGCGCGATCGAACTTGATGCCAATGATAAGTGGGCTTGGTTTAGCCGAGGCTGGATGCTGGATATTCTCGGCCGCTATGAAGAAGCTTTAATATCTTGCGATAAAGCGATCGCACTTGGTAAGGAAGGTGCATCTGTTTTCTTCAACCGCGCCATTGCCATTCTCGGATTGAATCGTTGGAATGAAGGCATCACCGCCTTAGACGACGCATTTAAACGCCTAGAACTCGATAATGAAGCAGATTCAGATGATGCCGAATTAATTATCAGCAACATATTCGCGAACACGAACGATCGAGCTACATGGATACCTCGCATCGCCAGCCTAATTGCAGTTTACGAAAAACACAAAAATCTCTCAGTCTTAGGACAGGGAATCGTGCGAAACATCCCCGCGCTAATGTCAGAAATGGTCAGCGACAAAGCCGCCCGCACTTGGTTAGAATTGTGGCAAGAACAAACCAGCAACTACGAACAATTTCAAATTCCCATCCGCCTGCTGAATGCCGCTGTCCGCTATAAAGAAACCAAGGGCGACAGACGAGTTTTGCTAGAACTTCCCATTGAAGAACGCAATCTATTAGAACCGTTGGTGTCAGGAAAAGTAGAATAGGCGATTAGAAATTACGGTCACGATTGAGGCCCCCGGCGATTGGAAATCGCGGCTACACAAACGATGTCCGCCTCCGCGGACGGAAGAAAGGAAATTCAACCCGCGGAGGCGGGTTTTGTGTGTGTAGACGCGGTTTCAACCGCCGGGTTTCCCCAACCCATGAACATGGTTTTTGTTGAAATAGGTATAAAATAGAAATTGATGATACTAGCAAAGGACTCATCCCCATGACCGCAACAATTCCCACTAAAACCTCATCAGAAATCATCTATCCCGACAGCGACGGTAAACCCATGTCAGACAATACCAAACAGTTTGAACTAATTGTCACCATTCAAGGCGGAATAGATGCCCTATACAAAGAAGACGAAAATGTCTTTGTAGCAGGTGACTTGCTCTGGTATCCCGTCGAAGGAGATAACAAAACTCGCCAAGCACCTGATACGATGGTAGTGTTTGGCAGACCGAAAGGTTACAGAGGTTCCTACCAACAGTGGCTGGAAGATAATATCGCCCCGCAAGTTGTCTTTGAAATCCTTTCACCTGGAAACCGAATGGGATCGCTGTTTAAACTGTTTAATTTTTATCAGAATTATGGAGTAGAAGAATATTATGTCTACAGTCCAGAGGATAATGAATTAATGGGTTGGCTGCGAAGTGATGGAAAACTCAACTATATTGAATTAATGGATGGTTGGGTGAGTCCGCGTTTGCAGATACTTTTTGAAACTGCATCGGGAGAATTGGAAATTTATCGGCCTGATGGACAGAAGTTTTTGTCTTATGTGGAGTTGTCAAGACAACAGGAGTTAGCACAGCAAAAAGCCGATCGCCTTTCCGACAAATTGCGAGAAATGGGCATCAACCCCGACGAAATCTGAACAAAGAAAACCGGGCGCTTGAAACCGCGTCTCTACTGATTTCAATCGCCATTTCCCGACTCTCCCGACAAAATCCCAACAAACTCCGCGTGTTCCGGCGAATTAATCCCCTCCTGCAAAACCGCCATCACCTGCGCCAAATCTCCCGACAACAAAGCGGGTACAGCCAACCACAAACCAGGAAAAACTAGACTCCGCACCACACCATTCTCATCAGGTTCCAGAGAAACATACTTGCCTTCATTCAAAGTAAACCAATGCAAACGTTGTTTGTTAATCTGCCAAACCATATACTCCTGCACTCCATTTCGCCGATAAGCCTTTTTCTTATCGTGCAAATCTTTAGATGCGGTACTAGCAGCTATTTCTACAACCAATTCCGGCGCACCTTGGATGTAATCATCATCAGTAATTTGCGAATTTCCCCCATTCTCAATTCGCAGCAAAGCATCTGGCTGCGGTTCGTTGTCCCCGTCTAAGAATACCGTTGCGTTATCACCCAGTCGCACCCCAGGCGTAGCAATCCGATAATTCCACAGCCACCCAATAATGTTACTGTGAGGTTCAGCATGAGGTACAAATCTTACTGGGGATGGCATATACACAATTCCTTCAATTAATTCGGCTTTCTTGACGTGCGGCATGGCGAGATAGCGATCGTGAAATTCAGGCCGCGAAAGCCGATCGCCATTTTCCAGCGGCAGCATTGTTTCGGATTCTTCAACAACAGGAGTTTGTCGATCGATATTTTTTGTACTTCTTACAGATGTTTGAGTCATAATGTATTACCTTAGAACGAGGTACAGAAACTCGAAACAGAAAATGATAAAATAAATCAGCAGTTATTAATATTATACACTTAACATTGTGTAAGTCATTTTATTTAATATCTTCAGGAGTTACGCACTCCGACGTAAGAAACCGGGTTTTTCGCGACAAGACGCATTGTGACGCGCAGATTCCCTAAAAAACCCGGTTTCTGAACCCCACGCGAAGTCCCAATTTAAATCATGCAAAATCCCCGCCAAATAGCCTTTCTCGCACTCCGCGAAGTCCACCGCCGAGGCGCATTCGCAGACGCAGCCCTCGATCGCACTTTCCGCAACTCCCAACTCAGCGACCTCGATCGCCGTTTAGTCACAGAATTAGTGTACGGTAGCGTTAGGAGAATGCGATCACTCGACTTCATCATCGACAAACTAGCCACAAAAAAATCCTCCCAACAACCGCCAGACCTCCGCACCATCCTGCATTTAGGCATATATCAACTGCAATATCTCAACAATATTCCCCCCTCCGCCGCCGTCAACACCACCGTTCAACTAGCAAAAGAAAATGGCTTTGCAGGACTCAGCAGTTTTGTCAACGGTTTGCTGCGACAATACATCCGTTTAACAGAAACCGACTTAAACCCATTAACAATTACTAACTATAAATCATCAGTCGAACGCCTCGGAATTCTGCACAGCTTCCCCGACTGGCTAGTAGAATTGTGGATCGAACAAATAGGCGAAACAGAAACGGAACAACTCTGTGAATGGTTCAATCAATCCCCCACAATTCACCTCAGAATCAATCCCTTAAAAACCTCGATCGCCCAAATCGAGACCGCCTTCCAAGCCCAGAACATCTCAACCAGCAGAATCCCCCATTTACCCCAAGCATTAAGACTAAATGGTAGCACCGGCGCAATCCAAAACCTCCCCGGATATAGCGAAGGTTGGTGGACAATCCAAGATAGTAGCGCTCAATTAGTCACCCATTTACTCG
The DNA here is from genome assembly GCF_036705955.1 of Microcoleus sp. A6-C6. NCBI lineage: Bacteria > Bacillati > Cyanobacteriota > Cyanophyceae > Oscillatoriales > Microcoleaceae > Microcoleus > Microcoleus sp. A6-C6. Next base: position 18,467 of record NZ_JAUBVR010000017.1, read on the forward strand.
ATCCACAGCCAGGGGAAATCATCATCGATGCCTGCGCCGCGCCGGGAGGGAAAACCACCCACAGCGCTGAATTAATGCAGGATACAGGCACTATTTACGCCTGCGACAAAACCGCTAGCAGACTTAAAAAACTTACTGAAAATGCCGATCGACTCCAGATGAAATCCATTAAAATTCATACCGGAGACAGCCGCGAGTTCCCAGAATTTATCAACCTAGCAGACAGAGTTTTATTAGACGCACCCTGTTCCGGCCTCGGAACCCTGCACCGCCGCGCTGACGCCCGCTGGCGACACACACCCGAAAATATTCAACAACAATCGCAACTGCAATCGGAATTGTTAGCAAATTCAGCGACATTTGTCAAGTCCGGCGGCGTCTTAGTGTATGCAACTTGCACGATTCATCCCTTGGAAAATGAACAGGTTGTGCGATCGTTCTTAGATAGCAATCCTGACTGGCAAATCGAAGCACCAACCATTGAGTTACCCGTACAGCCATCACCCGAAGGATGGGTGAAACTTTGGCCGCACAAACATATAATGGATGGCTTTTTTATGGTGCGACTCAAACGAAATTAAGAAGACCGGGCGGTTTCAACCGCCGTCTTATCTTATTGTGGCGGTTCTTGATAGGCTGGTTCTTGATAGGCTGGTTCTTGATAAGCAGGTTCTTGATAGGCTGGCTCTTGATAAGCAGGTTCGCGATACCGGGGTTGAGGATTGGGATTGTAAGGTACGATCGCACCATCCTCATTGACAATCATCCCCCGAATAATCTCGTTGGGCTTGACCGGTTTTGCCTTAATACTGCCTTTGCGGCCCTCCAACTTCGGCAACTTCGGAAACTCCTCAACCGGCATTCCTTTGACAGCTTGACTCATAAAATCGCGCCAATTATAAGCAGCCGTACCGCTAGTTCCCCCCGTCGGATAATTGTCATCATTCCCTAGCCAAACCCCAGTCACCACCTGCGGAATATAACCGATAAACCACAAATCCCGCACATTTTCTGAAGTACCAGTTTTGCCAGCAACAGCGCGATCGGCTAAAGCAGCAGGCCCGCCCGTACCCCCAGTCACCACACCCTCCAACATCCAAGTAGTAATCGCAGCACTATCCTTATCCAAAACCCGCTTCGGTTTAAAATCAGCCTGATAAATCACATCTCCCCGCTGATTAATTACCTTAGTAATTCCGTGCGCTTCAATAAAATTACCTTGGGATGCCAAAGTACCGTAAGCATTAGTTAACTCCAGCAAATTCACCTCAGAAGAACCCAAAGCCAGGGAATAAATCGGACTTAATTTAGACTTAATTCCCATATCGTGGGCTAATTTCATCGCCGGTTCAAAGCCGACATCGACCAACACCTTCACCGCCACCACATTCACCGACGCCCTCAAAGCGTCAGACATCGATCGCCAACCGCTAAACTTTTTCCCGTAATTATTCGGTTGATAGCCGTCGAAAATAATGGGCTCATCTTCATAGCTGTCGTAAGGCGAAAAACCGGCTGCTATCCCCGCCGCATAAACCAACCCCTTAAAAGTCGATCCGGGCTGCCGCAAAGCCTGCGTAGCGCGATTAAACTGACTTTGATTAAAATTTCCGCCGCCGACTAGCGCCTTAACTTCCCCTGTTTTGGTTTCGATCGAAACTAAAGCTGCTTGTTCAAAACCTTGACGGCGGCCATCAACCTCGATCGCATCTTTAACCACCTTTTCCGCTATTTTCTGCCACTTCAAATCCACCGTCGTCTCGACAGTCAAGCCACCCGATTCCAAAGCATCCTTAGAAACATAGCGCGGCAATTCCTTGCGAATGTAACTAGCAAAATAAGGCGCCATCACTTGAAATCGCTTCGGTGCACTTGGTTTAACAGTCATAGGTTCTGCCATCGCCTCCTTCGCCTGCGCTTCTGTAATTACCTTTGCTTCCTGCATTTGTTTGAGCACAATATTGCGGCGTTCCTTAGCAACATTCGGATTAACCAAAGGCGAATATTCACTCGGTGCCGGAGGCAAACCCGCCAAAGTTGCCATCTCTGCCAAAGTTAATTTATCGACTGTTTTGCTAAAGAAAACCCAAGCCGCATCTCCCACCCCGTAAGCATCCGATCCCAAATAAACCAAATTTAAATATCTTTCTAAAACTTGGTCTTTACTCAACTCCCGCTCTATTTTCTGAGCTAAAAGTGCCTCCCGAACCTTTCGCTTAAGACTTCTTTCTTGATTGAGAAAAACCACGCGAGCCAATTGTTGAGTAATTGTACTGCCGCCCTGCACGAAATCTCTCGCCATCACATTAGAAGCGATCGATCGCACAATACCTTGATAATCCACCCCGCCATGTTCGTAAAAACGGCGGTCTTCGATAGAAATAAAAGCTTTCTTCAACAAATCGGGAATTTCATTAAGTTTTAGCTTATCTCTAGTTGCGGGCCCCGACTGCAATAAAATCGTATTATCTGCCGCCTTAATTGTCAGCGTTCCATCACGGTTAAAAGCCGACAAATCGTTAACATCCGGCAAACCTTTATCTAAGGTGTGCAAAATCCATAAACCGTATATTAAAGCGCCACCGCCCATACTAGCCACACCTATGGCTATCCAAAATCTCGGGCGGCGGGACAGGAGTTTTTTTAACTTTTTCTGTGGTTTTATATCTTCCTGCGGTGCGCTATTTTCCGGTAGCTCAGTATTTATTGGCAGTTGGGTGTCCGCCAGCGCGCTATTTTCTGGTAATTCAGTATTGATTTGTTCCAGTTGGGTGTGCGGCAGCGCGCTATTTTCCCGTAATTTGCGACTATTGTATCTCTGGGATTTTTTGGGTGATTTAGTTCTGTGCCCACTCAATCCCGGCTGCAACAATTCTCTTCCCTTTGCTTGCAACGTAGTAATTAGAGGCTCAATTTCCAACCAAATAATTAAGCGCCTCAACCCTTGCCAATTGCGCTGGACTCTTGGATATTCATCGTCTTCTGAGTCAGAATAATATTCTGATGCTAATTCTGACTCTTCTGGAGGTTCAGCATCTTCTGATACCACATAATCCGATCGCGCATCTGTTGTCTGTGCAGACAATTGATCCGGAGATGGCGGCGAGTTTAGCCCGGTGCTATTGGCAGCATTTGGCGATTCTAGATCGGAATTACCGCCTACTCCCTTAGTGACTTTGCTCAATTTATACTTAATATTTGAGAAAAATTCTGACACGTTCAGACCTTCATACCTCATCAATTTAAGTTAAAAATTAAAAATTAAAAAGGCGAGCCATCTTCAATTTTTAATTTTTAACTTGATATTTTGTATCCAAGAACACTGTGCAGAGTCTTGAGTTATCTATTTTAAGCTAAAAACTCTTTAACTCAAAATAGATAACTCAAAATTCTTCTCAACCAGCATGGCCTAGCGCCAAACCCGCTACCAGCATACCCAACACCAGGAAAGGCTGAGCACTTGCCTGATATTTAACATCATTTTCCAGGGGATTGCGCAAAAAGTACATATCCTGAAAAGTGATTTGGGGAACGATCAGCAGCAAGAGAATGACAGCGTAAAGGTTTTGGTCAATGCTGATCAGGTAGCCTGCTATCCCTGCTTGAAATATGTCGATCATCAACACGCAAATCCAAGCTGCGGTGTCGATGCCAAACATCACTGGCAAAGATTTTAACCCTAATTGGCGATCGCCCTCAACACTTTTGAAATCATTAACTATCGCAATCCCCAGCCCTGCCAAACTGTAAAACAGGGTCAAAACCATAATGGTGGGATTTAGTGTACCAAACAAAGCTTGACCAGCCCACCAAGGCAGGGCAATGTAACTAGCACCCAGGGCATAATTGCCCAACCAGCCATTCTGCTTGAGTTTCAGCGGTGGCGCAGAGTAGATGTAAGCCAAAAATGCGCCGCCGAGAGTCAAAACAGTCATGATCGGGAATTCATGACCCGCCCACAAGTCTAGAGCATAGGCTACCGCAATGCCTGCGACTAATAATACCAAAATTTGCGTTACTACTTGAGGAATCGAGATGATACCAGAAGGAATCGGACGGTAGGGCTCGTTAATTGCGTCGATGTCGCGATCGTAAAAATCGTTCAAAGTTTGAGTGTAGCCAGTCAGCAAAGGCCCTGACATCAACATACACGCTGCGGCGATCGCAAAATTCTCTAAATTCCAAACATAGTTTCCCGAAGAAGCCGCCCCGCACACCACGCCCCACATCAGGGGAATCCAGGTAATCGGTTTCATCAGTTGCAAGCGAATCTTCCAGATGGAAGTTTCCCCGCTAGAGGCCCCTTTCATACCCAACATTTGGCGAGTTTTGGCACTGCGGCTTTCGGTAGCAGCGCTTGGAGGTGTGGGTTCTGGGGTGACTTGGGATGGAGGAGAGTCAGACATAAGTGTGATGTGAGCGGTACTGCTACTATTGTCTAGTTTTTGGTTTCAATAATAATTCTGTAGGACACCACTGATATTTCAGGCATCGTCTGGAAAACTTACCCAGGATTGGAGTTGATGCTAGAGAAAAATCTGGGTTTTACCAATATATTTAAATATCATTATTTTGTGAAAATGTCAAGAGGAGCAATAGTCAGTTGACAGTTGACAATTGACAATTGACAGTCTTCGTAGGGTGTCTAGCCATTTTTAAACTCTCGGATTCAATCGCAGATTAAGGCAGATTAACACAGATTAACGCAGATAATTTCAAGATATGTCTGTGAATGGCAATCTGATCTGGAATTGCTCGCCCGCGTACTTCACTTAATTGAGAAATGCTATGCCGTTAAATCGTCTCATCGGGCAGAAACTCTGGCAGAAATTCAGAATCTAGAAGCTGGACAGCAGAGTAGATACATGATGGCGGAAACCTGTCTACAGATAATCCAGTTTTAGCACTTGCTTGTTCTACTGCATCCGCATAACATTCAGCCAAAATTTCTTCAAGATATGGTTTGAGACTGGGGGAATCTTTTAGGGTTTTGCGAATGCGTCTGCGATGTTCAACAATGCTGCCTTTCCAACTACCACTTCTTCGATCCGGTTGAAATTGCCACTTCAGCAAGTGTAGGATAATTACCACAAGATTGCTTTCTAAACTCCGGCGTTCGCTTCGCCCCATGTCTTCTATTTCTGCAATCAAGTTTTCCCATTCGATGTTTGAAAAGTCGCGAATCCGCAACTTTTCTACAGTGGTTTCAATCCATCTGAGGTAATCGGTATCATACAATTTATGTCGATTAAATTCTAATTTTGTTGTCATAACTTGTTCCTGATTCAACAATTCCGACAGTTTCAGGACTTACGCACAGGGGCAAGAAACCCGGTTTTTACGAGTTTTGCGTCGAGTCACGAGAAATCTAGTCACAAACCGGGTTTCTGATCTCTGCGTGCGTCAAACTCTTGTGGATCGTTGATCCTACCCCGCCCCGAATATAAAATATAAATGAGCGACAGCTTAACAACGACCAATTAACAAATATGGCGGTATGAATCAAAAGGCAATCCCGTCCGTCGCTTGACATCAACAACTGATTTGTAGGCGCCTTTAATCTGCCTTTCTCTAACTATGGTTTCAGCAACCACCCGATCTAAACCGCTTTGGATCAACTCTTCCGGCGAAAGAATGTTTAACCGTTTCCAAGTAAACTGGGATTCTTTTTGATAATTGTAGCTGAAGCAAATCATCGGGGCGATGCGTCGGACGTGACTTTCGGGAACTCCGGCGATTTCCGATAACTCTTCGGCGTGGGTAAAAAGGTAGCCTTCGTTTTGCAAAGATTCAATATCGTTAGCATAGACGATCGGCAAACCCAAGATTCTCACCAAATCATCTTTGGTGCACTCGTTAATATCTATTTTGCCGCGCAGGTTGGCTAGTTCTTCGGCATTTGTTGCAGTTGCAGGAACCAGCAAACCTCTGGGTGCGGTTTTGATCAGATAGCGCTTTTTCAAAGTAAAAGCAGTGACAATTTGAGCTATCCAAACCAGCGTACCAAAATTAGCAGAAGAAGATAGTGCTAGTGCTGCTAAAGTAAAGCAAGCACCCCATCCAATCCAACTGCGCATATTTGACTTTTGGCCTGCATAACAAATTGACAATCCGCCGAAGTAGGGAATAAAAGAATACCACACCCAGTTTGGAGTTTGACGCAGCCAGTATAAATCTTGAGACACTTTAGTTCTATCCTCGATCTACTTTTATTTGATTCTTATTTAAATCCCACCCTTTTTCGAGTGGATTCTGTTCTTTCTTCTTCCTTATTTTTACCTTGAGGGAAAGCGAAGCCGAAAGGCTCTTTTCCTTCTTCCTTCTTCCTTCTTCCTTCAGAAATTACAATTCTCGCAGCAGTTTTTGGCGTTTTTCTTCATATTCTTCGGCGGTAATTGCGCCCATATCATAAAGTCCTTTCAATTCTGCGATCGCCCCAGTCACATCTTTTGCCCCTCTGAGGGCATACCCAGACGGCAACACTCCGGCATTGTACTGTACTTGAAAAGCTTGTTCCGACATCAGCAGCAGGCCGATAAAATCGAAAAACGCGAACAGTGACGGAATTAATGTCCAAGAAAATAGCAAATAAAATACTCCTGCTACATTGTTACCCAAATAAAATTTGTGACCTCCGAAACCTCCGATAAAGAAAGCTAACACAACTGCTACGGCTTTATCTTTTACCATTTTTCCCTTTCCCCAGTTTTTTTACTTTAACTTGTGCGATCGACCTTTAACGATCGAGTTCAGTAATCTTATGACTAATTTTTACCAGAAATAATTGGTTGAAAGCCGGAACCCTTGTAGTAAAACATTAAAACAAGACTATTCATTACTCCAATCCTCTTTCTTCTTTTGTCAAGTGCTGTCAACTGTCAACTGTCAACAGTCAACAGTCAACTGTCAACTGAATGAATCATTTATTTGGGTTTTTACGAAACTTGGACATCGCAAAATACAGGATAACTATACCGGCTTGAGCCTGTAGAATGACAAAGTAACCTCTCCAGAAATAATCGAGTTCGCTACTTGCATTCAGAGAAAATATTAAAGTGCCTAGGGCTGCGTAGGGTGCGAAACGCATCCAACTCGGCGTTCTCTCTAACTTGCGGCTGTTAAAATTGCTCATTAGTTCGACCATCCACAAAAACCGGACAAGGTATTACTTCCATGTTAAGACAAGTTTTTCCGTTTAGCTTCCAGATTTGGGAGTAAATTTAAGCTCAGGTGCGGGCGGCGCACCTGCCTAACTTCCTATTTCTCAAATTTGTGAAAAAAGCAAGGTTAATTCACAATTATTAACAACCGCCCGAATTAACTGGCGCCGCCGCCCAAAAGAAACAGACTCAAGAGAGTGCCGCTATTCCAAAGACTGTGGAGAAGCATGGGGGCGAGGAGATTGCGCGATCGCGTGTACACAAACCCCAACACCGCCCCCAACGTCGCCAAAGGCAGAATCTCAGAGACACTCAGGTGAGCCACCGCAAACAAGAAAGCCGAAGCTGCGATCGCCCCGGAAACAGGCAAATAGCGAGTCAGAGAAGGCAGTAGAAAGCCCCGAAACACGATTTCCTCAAAAACCGGAGCGGCGATCGCAGCAGTGCCGAAAAACACCGCCAGAGCCACGTTATCCCTACCTTCAAGGACGATCGGCAAAATCGGATTACTGCCACCTTGTCCCTGCCAGAATTGCTGATTGATCAACGACACCACAACCACCAAAGGCAAAGCAACCAAATAGCCGCCAAAACCCCACAAAAACCAATTTCCCCGCCAATTAATCCGAAACCAACCATCAGGTAAAGGCAAAAAAGACTTAACCGAAAAATACAGTACCGAAAGCCCGCCAGCCGACAGCAACAAATAAGTGGCAAAGATATAAAAAGCCTTTTCGCGCGGGTCAAAAGTAGCAGGACTCAGTTTAAAAACAGCCAGAGAAACTGGCAGTAATAAATAGGGAATCAAGATTTGCCCGACAAAGAAAAAGCCGACCACAAGCACCTGCCAAACAATCTCGCCATCCCAAGGCACATCCCAAGCCAAGCTCCCATTTCGCGCCAACAGCGGCCCGGAATCTGCTTGATCTAACTGCTTCCGTTGCAACAGCCACTGCACAGTCAAACCAACCAGCAAAACCGTGCCAATACAAAGAGAGATAGCCGGAACACCGACAATAATTGCCAACTTTTCTATAGCTTGTTCAGCCGTTACTTGCTCAGCAGCTTGCAGCGCCACTAGCTCCTTAGAACGTTCTTGCAGCTTGTAAAGTTGAGCTAAAGCGCGATAGCGAAACCAGCCGTCCAAAGACTTTTGAATCCGTGGCTCCGCATCCGGCAAAAGTTGAGGTGGATTGCTCCAAATTCCCGTTAAAACCTGAGCACTTGCCACGGAAGGGTCGGCATCAACGTCAGTTTTGTACCGCGTAACTAAACTTTTCCAAGTTTGGATCGCCTCATCATTTTTGCCGCTAGTTGCCTGCAAAATTCCCAGGCGCAACTCAAGTTCATTTAACAGCGTTGACTGTTGAATCACTAACTCTTGTACAGCCTTTTTTTGTGCAGATTTGATAGCAGGATTTTCCGATTTCGATACCAGTGTCGGCGGAATTTCTTTAAGTTGTGATTGAGTTATTTTGAGAGTTTTTTGAGTCGAGTCTCGCGCTTCTTGATATTGCGTCAAAGCCGTATTTAAAGGATCAGAACCGATAATATTGTTGCGCGCTGAACTTAAATTAGCACTAGAATTATTTTCTCCTTGCCACTCCGAGGCGTGTAGCAGCAAATTTGTCTGATAGAGTTCCAGCCGGCTTTGAATTTGCGGCTCATTCCAACTAGCAAGTAAAGATAAACCGACCAGGGCGATCGCGATCGCTGTTAAAATACCTAAAATTATCCGCTTCAGTGTCATTCCTGCTTTCCGTCCCGCGCGAATCTGTGGCTAAATCTTGTCCGTCTTTAATCATAGGTCGTTGCAGTCGAGAGTATCCCCTCTACTGGTAAAATTTCACTGGCTGATCTTTTTGACTCGCCTCGCACCCTTCGACTGGGTAAGGTACGCACCGCAAGGCGTGTCAACAACCAGCTCAAACGTAGTATCAGTCTACAGTTTGACGACTAGGCCCCGATCCCCCCTAGCCCCCCTTAAGAAGGGGGGGACAGGAAACGCTCAAAGTCCCCCTTCTTAAGGGGGATTTAGGGGGATCGAGACTAGGCTAAAAGCGAGATTTTTCAATGAGGTAAGGTGTGCACCGCGCACCCTTCGACTCGGTAGCAGCGTAAATCTAAAATCTAAAATCTAAAATCTAAAATCGAATGACTCGCATTATCCTAGTCCGTCACGGCAAAAGCACATACAATCAAGAACGGCGCATCCAAGGCCGCCTCGATAAATCAGTTTTGACAGAAGCAGGCCGCGCTGGCGCAAAGCAAGTAGGTGACATCCTGGGCAGTATCGCCTTTGATGCCGCCTACACCAGTCCCCTGCAACGAGCCAAAGAAACAGCGGAAATCATCGTGTCGCGCTTGACAAATCCGCCAGAACTCCAACCAACTGATAAATTGATGGAAATCGATTTGCCATTGTGGGAAGGAATGCTGCGCCAAGATGCGATCGACCAATTCCCCGAAGCATATCAGCAATGGCAACAACATCCCGACAAATTTTCCATGAAAATCCCCTCCCCCGAAGGAGAAATCGAACACTTTCCGGTACTAGCCGTTTTTGCTAGCGCCCGCAAGTTTTGGGAAGAACTTTTATCACGCCACACTTCTGGCACAATTCTAGTAGTAGGTCACAACGGAATCAACCGGGCGCTCATCGCTACAGCCTCAGAAATTGCCCCAGATTACTATCAATCAATTCAACAATCAAATTGTGGAATTAGTGTCATCAATTTTGGATTTACCGATGAAACAACAGAATCCAACAAGAAAATTGCAGTTCAATTAGAATCCTTAAATTTAACCGCCCATACCGGAGAAATCTTCCCAAAACCGAGAGATGGACACCGCGGCCCGCGCTTATTGCTAGTACGTCATGGCGAAACAGACTGGAACAGAGCAGGTAAATTTCAAGGACAAATAGATGTACCTCTCAACGATAACGGCCGCGAACAAGCTCGGCAAGCCGCAGAATTTATCAAAGATGTAAAATTAGATTTTGCGATTAGCAGTTCCATGCTGCGCCCGAAAGAAACTGCCGAAATTATTCTCAAATATCACGGCGGTTTGCAACTGGAACTCCGCGACGAATTGAGAGAAATCAGCCACGGACTTTGGGAAGGAAAATTTGAATCAGAAATAGAAGCATCCTATCCGGGTTTGCTTGCAGAATGGAAAATATCTCCCGAAAAAGTGCAAATGCCAGAAGGAGAAAATTTAGAGCAAGTTTCCATTCGGGCGATCGCAGCGTGGCGAGAAATCGTACAATCAGTATCTGGCACAGGAATTGTAGTTGCCCACGACGCCGTTAACAAAGCCCTTCTCTGCCACCTGTTCAATTTAGAGCCCGAACACTTCTGGAAATTCAAACAAGGAAACGGTGCAGTTAGCGTAATTGATTATCCCCACGGCCCCGACGGTTTACCCGTACTGCAAGCAATGAATATCACAACTCACTTAAGCGGCGGCGTATTCGACCAAACAGCAGCCGGAGCACTGTAATTAGTAAAGTTATCGGCACGAAGTATAGCAGAATAAATCCCCTCTGCTACACTTCCCCCGTCGAACGAATGTCTGAACTTTCATAGCAGAAACCCTTGCTTTCATTCCCTCCTCATTCCTCCCTCTTCCTTCGTGTCCTGAGCGTCTTCGCGATTCGTTATTCCCTCTTCCTTCTTCCTTCTTCCCTCTTCCTTCTTCCTTCTTTATGACTCGCGAACTGCTACAAAATGTAAGGGTGCTAGATCCAGTTTCAAAGATCGATCGCACCACTGATATTCTAATTACAGACAATCAGATCACAGCAATCCAAGAAAACATCACTGAAATTCCCGCAGACACAGAAGTGCGGGATTGCCAAGGACTAATTTTAGGGCCAGGATTAGCTGATATTTATAGTCATAGCGGAGAACCGGGTTTTGAGGAACGAGAAACCCTAGAATCCTTAATGCAGGCTGCCGCGGCTGGCGGTTTTACGCGAGTGGCAATTTTGCCCGATACTTCGCCGCCTATGGACAATTTGGCCGGTTTAGCTTTGTTGCAGCAACATATCCGCAATTTGTCGCCCTCCCTACCGCGTTTGTATTTTTGGGGCGCACTGACAGCGGGCGTTAAAGGGCAGCAGATGGCCGAGTTGGGCGAGCTTGCCTCCTCTACGGTGGTGGGGTTTGCGGACGGTTTGCCGCTGTCTAATCCGGCTCTGGTGAGGCGTTTGCTTGAGTATATCCAGCCTTTGGGCAGGTCGATCGCATTGTGGCCGTGCGATCGAACTTTGGCCGGAAACGGCGCAGCGCGGGAAGGTGCGGTGTCAGTGCGCTTAGGTTTGCCGGGAATTCCGGCGAGTGCCGAAACATCGGCTTTGGCGGCAATCCTGGAGTTGGTGGCATCTGGAGGTACTCCCGTGCACATCATGCGCGTTTCAACCGCCCGCAGCGTGGAATTGATTCGGGATGCTAAGGCGCGGGGTTTGCCGGTGCAGGCGAGTGTAACTTGGATGCACTTGCTGTTGAATGTCGGCGCAATTTCTGGAAATGCCAAAGATTGCGGAGGCGGGAAAAATGCTCTGACGGCTTCATTTCCTTACGATCCAAATTTACACATAGAACCGCCGTTAGGCACTCGCAACGACCAATTAGCGCTGATTCAAGCTGTGAAAGATGGGGTGATTGATGCGATCGCGATCGACCACAATCCGCGTACCTACGAGGAAAAAACCGTGGCTTTTGCTGATAGTCCCCCAGGGGCGATCGGCTTAGAATTAGCATTACCTTTGCTGTGGCACGGACTGGTAGAAACTGGCGAATTTTCGGCTTTGGAACTGTGGCGAGTGTTGAGTACAGGGCCGGCGGTTTGTCTCGGTCAAACCCCGGCTACGGTTACGCTGGGTGTCTCTGCTGAGCTGATTTTGTTCGACCCGCTCATGACTTGGACTGTTGAGGGGCATAGTCTGAAGTCGCGATCGGCAAACACACCTTGGTTGGGACAGCAAATAGCAGGAAAAGTTGTGCAAACTTGGATTAATTGACCCTTGAAATAGAAGTTCATCTGTTGTAGCACAGGCATCTTGCCTGTTTCTGGGAATGCTGATGTCAATCATCACAAAACATAAATACATGACTGCTGCTATTGATTCGTGGAATTCCCCACCGCAAAACCTGACATTAGACATCAACGAAATTCATGTTTGGCGCGTCTCTCTAGCTCAAACAGAATCAGGCTTGCAAACTTTAGCACAGACTCTCTCTACCGACGAACAGACAAAAGCAGAGCGTTTTCACTTTCCCAAAGGTCGATCGCAATTTATTGTGAGTCGCGGCGCACTGAGAGCAATTCTGAGTCGCTATCTGCACATAAATCCCAGCCATCTACGCTTTGAATACAACCCCTATGGCAAACCCTCTCTCATCATCGCCCAAAGTGGAAATACCCTGCGTTTCAATTTGTCTCACTCTCGGAGAATGGCTCTAATTGCTCTTACCAAAAATAGAGATATTGGTGTCGATATTGAAGGGATTAATCCCAACTTTCCTTGTCTGGATATTGCTGAAAGGTTTTTTTCACCATTAGAAAACTCTGTGCTGCGTTCACTTCCAGAGCATCTCCAACCCACAGCTTTTTTCACCTGCTGGACTCGCAAAGAAGCCTACATCAAAGCAGTCGGTAAAGGATTATCTATTCCCCTGAATCAGTTTGATGTCACCCTCGCACCAGGAGAACCAGCAGCACTGTTAAATATTGAACAAAACCCCGAAGAAGCATCGAGATGGTCTTTAATTGAATTAATTCCCAGTTCAGATATGGTGGGGGCTGTTGCGGTTGCAGGAGATTGCTGGAAACTTCATTGTTGGGAGTGGAAAGGGGAGTTTTGAGTTATAGTTCGCAGTCAGGAATGCAAGTCTTTCCTTGCGTCCCGGACTTAAATAAAATCCGATCGACTTTGGGGCAAAATTACTTGGATTTCCTGACAGCGTTCCAGATAATTTTGCGCCACCTTATCCAGGGGATTCTTTCGCACGCAATCAGCAAATAGCTCTGCCGCTTCTTGATGTTTAGCAGCAGCGTAATTATACAGTGCTTCGACAAATACGGGTAAAGTTGCTAACTTGCCCTCTTTTACTTCTGGTGTATCGGCATCAAACACTTCGTAAATTGTTACCAAATCTGATTTACCTTTTACTCGGACACAGCCGATATTTCGGATTGAGTAACTTGCCGGATTGCTCAACTGTAAAAAAGTATTTTGAGTAATCAACATCGACACTCCGTAACTTTTCGTCAAGCTTTCCACCCGCGAGGCTAAATTCACCGCGTCGCCAATCACCGTACTGTCCATCCTGTTAGTTGACCCCACTGTTCCTAACATCAATGAACCCGTATTGATACCAATCCCAATTTTAATCGGTGCGTAGCTGCAACTCATGCGATGTTGATTGTATTCGTCGAGACTATGCAGCATAGAAATTCCAGCGTTCACAGCATCGGCTGCACTGTCACCGAACAAAGCCATAATTGCATCGCCAATATATTTATCAATAAAGCCATTATTTTTAATAATGCTTGGCTCCATTCGACTCAAATAGGAATTAATAAAATTGAAATTTTCTTGAGGTGTCAGACTCTCAGAAAAAGCTGTAAAATCCCGAATATCGGAAAACAATATTGACATTTCCTTTTCCACGCTGTCGCCTAGTCGAACGTCGCTCAAGCTATCATGGCTTAGCAGCGAGACAAATTGATTCGGCACAAAGCGTTTAGCAGCTTCTGTTAATTTTAATTGCTGTGACAGGGCAACTTCTAACTCCTGATTGATTTTCCGAAGTTCGGCATTTTGTTCTGCTAGTTTTTTATCCAGACTGTAGCTGTGGACGGCTTCTGTCACAGTCAATTTCAAGTCTTGAGTTTGCCAAGGTTTGCCGATATAGCGGTAGAGTTTCGCGTGTTTGATGGCATTTCCTACCGCCTCAATAGTCGCCTGACCCGTCAGCATCACCTTGAGAGTTTTGGGAGAAATTTCGTGAACTAGCCGCAACAATTCATCTCCTTTCATGTCAGGCATTACATAATCCGAGATGATTAAAGGGATTTCATACCCGTCTTCGAGTAATTCAGCAATTAACTCTAGGGCATCTTGACCTCCTTCGGCAATTTCAATCTGATAAGTATTGCCCAAAGCCTCTTTTAATTCAGTTTTAAGACTTTTCAGAATTGTTTTTTCATCGTCAACGCAAATAATGACTTGTTTTGTCATAACGATAAGGCTGTTTTAATGGCTTCGATCAACTCTGATTCCGACCAAGGTTTTTGCAAACACCGATGGAGGTTGGCTTCGTCAAAAGCCCTCTTTACTGCCTGTTCATCGGCTTGACCTGTTAACATAATTTTGACTATTTTGGGAAATTTTTGATGAACGCGAATCAGAAATTCATCTCCTTTCATTCCTGGCATTAACCAATCCGATACAATCAATACAATCGAAATTTCGTCCTCATTTAATTCATCAATTAACTCTAAAGCCTCGGCGGGATTTTCCGCTATCTCGTAAAGATAAGCATTCCCAAAGGCAGATTTAAGTTGGGTTTTGAGGCTTTTTAAAACTACTGGTTCGTCGTCAACACACAGGATAATTGGTTTAGACATCTTTGATTATTTAACTAATTATTTAGGGGCGATTTATAGGTAGAACAACTGTAAAAGTAGTTTTGCCGGGAACGGATTCAACTTCTATTTTACCGTGATGTTTGTCAACTATTTTTCTGACTATATCGAGACCCAGACCGCTGCCTTCTCCGGGGGGTTTTGTGGTAAAGAAGGGAGCGAATATTTTGGGCATGACTTCGGTTGGAATTCCTGCACCGCTATCCGTAACGCCGACTTTGATATTGTTGCCTTCCTGAAGGATTTCTAGAGTTAATGTGCCTTGATTGTCCATCGCTTGCAGGGCGTTGTGAATCAGATTTGTCCATACTTGATTTAGTTGGTCTACATAGCACATTATGGGCGGTATTGTTTGGAAATTGCGGATAACTTCTACGCCGTATTTGAAGTTATTTTGATACAGGGTGAGTACGGTTTCTATGCCTTGAGTTATATTAGATTCAACCATCGTTTCTGATGAGTCGTAACGGGCATAGGTTTTCAGGGCAAAGACGACTTTAGAAGCGCGATCGGCTGCGGTATTGATTATTTGGGTTCCTCGCTGAATTTCTGAGAGTTTGTAAGCTATTTCTAAGATGCGATCGCGATCGACCTTTTGCAGCAGAGACAGAAAGTCGTCAGCCTCGTAAATGCCCATATCCACCAATGTATCCGCGATATTATCTGCTTCGTCAATGTCTTCGCCTTCGAGTTGACGAATCAAAGTCCGCTTTAACTTCCTTTCTTCTCTAGCTGTTAAAGTCATATCTTTTTGTAGCGAGCGATACATTAATTGACTAAAGTTTTCAGATTCTGCGGGGGAAAGCGACTGAAACAGTGAGGGCAAATTAGTGATAGTTTGACCCAAAAAATTAATCATATTTCCCGCACTCGATCGAATTGCACCCAACGGAGTATTCAATTCGTGAGCAACTCCGGCGACTAATTGACCTAAAGCTGCCATTTTTTCCGATTGAATCAGCTCTTCCTGAGTGGTTTGCAGGTTGTCCAATGCTGTTTTGAGTTCTTGGGTTCTTTCCGCGACTTGGATTTCGAGAGTGCGGTTGTATTCCGCTACCAATTTTTCGGCTTGTTTGCGTTGAGTGATATCGGCAAAAGCTGCGATCGCATAACTCACCTTTCCTTTATCATCATAGATGGGCGTGCCCCAAACCTCGATCGGAATAATCCTGTCAGGCTGGCGAATTTCCATATCATCAACATTAACACTAGCCCCTTTAAAAGCATTAATAATTGGATCTTTTTCGGCTGGATAAATTTCGTTGCTACCTGTCAGATGAATTTTATAAATTTCGCGAAGTTCCTCCGAAGTATTAGCGACTATACCTTTCCCTAATAAATCCTGAGCGCGAGAATTAACATAGTAAAGTTTGCCGCTAGACTCGGCGACAAATATCCCCACCGGAACGGCTTCTAAAATTTGGTTGAGCCGACTTTCACTCTCAGACAATTCGGCATTCAAAGCTTGCATTTCTGTGAAAGATACTTGCAGTTGCGCCGCCATACTATTAAATGAGTTGGCAAGTTCTCCGACTTCATCATCGCGATTAATTGTGACACTTTTGCCCCATTCACCTTTAGCAATATTTTTGGCAGCCTCGTTCAAAGATAAAATCGGTTTTGTTACCCACCTTGCCGTAACAACGCCGACAATTATAGCGACGATCAAAGCAGCAGCACACAACAAAATAGTTGCGGTAGTGTTGGCATTAATTTGTGCCATGAAATCCGCTTCGGGAACAACCACCACAATCAACCAATCCAATCCTTTGTCATCTTGCCAAGGTAGAACTTGTAAAAATTGTTTATTACCCTGAACATCAAATTCTAGTGACTGCGAACTTTTCAGAGATTGGAATTCGTTAAAATTGGTTGCTAAATATTGAGCAGTGGTTTTGGTGAAAGTATTGTTACTATCAATTGCTTTAACTCGTTCAGCGCCGTAGTCTTTTTTCACGGTATGAAACGGTTTTTCTCCTGTCGAAGTTGCGACCAGCATTCCCGATCGCTCTATAATAAAAACTTGTCCGGTTTTGCCGATTTTTAAGCTTTCCAAAAACTTGCCAATGGTGGACAAATTAATATTAGTTAATAGTACGCCTTGCAATTTGCCTTGTTTGTCGTAGAAAGGCATAGATGCGCCAAGATAAGCAGTAATGCCGGCCGTATTGGGATAAATCTGACTCCAGGTGGGTTTGCCAGCAGCTACCGCAGCTTTGTACCACGGGCGAGTGCGCGGGTCGAAATTAGTTTTGTTGTTTAAAAATTGGGCGATTTCACCGGATTCATTGGTAGTATATGTGCGGAAATCATAGTTACTTGCTGCTGTCGATATTCTCAAAGTCAGCGAGCCATTGTCGAGCCTTTCTGCCCCCAAGTTGTCTTTTTGTTCTAACCCTAAACCCGTAAAAGTGAGCGTGTCAAATATCTGAAGCTGCCGCCAAAAATGACGTTGTAAAATAGGTAAATCTTCCAGGTTCAGGGTGCCGAGTTCGATCGCCGCAGCATTGATCTGGTTGACCTGATGGGGTACAGTCAGGTAAGTACCAAGATTTTGTTGGACGCGGCTGCCTACTTCTGCCATTAGTCGATCGGCAATTTCGTTGACTGCCTTCTGTCCATTTTTAAACGAGAGATATCCTACCAGTCCCACCGCAGCGAAGAGTTGCAAGACGAAGGGAACTATCAGAACTGTTCGCAAGGTTCGGGAGCGAGCAGTTTTTGTGGCTTTGGGGCCAGTAGATTGGGTTGGGTTCACAACGTTGGTGCTTGTTTTGCGTAGAAACCGGATTGACGATCGTAAGTTTTATCTCTGTTATGGACTGTTGTCAAAGTCTGCTGATTTTTTAGATGCTACCTGTGAACTGCTAGCAGGCGGCAGAACTCTACAATATTTTTACGATCGAATTAATAAAATCAAAACGCCTGCTTTTGATTGTACAGCAAAATAGAGGTAATTTCGCGATCGCTAAGGCATTTGTTGCACTTTTTAACTCAGAGTGCGTGGTGTGCAAGCTTCGCCCTCGGCGCTAATTCGATCGCGGGCGAGAAACAAATAAGAAAGAAAATCCAGAAGGTTTGTATGTACTAATTTTTATGAATTGCAGATTTAGCCTTTCATCCCGTAAATCAACAACGCCAAATTTTGTGGCGAGCAATCTCTGTTCTTTTTTTCCTGGGAGGTCAAATCTCCCGATCGCACTCAAACCCGAATCTCTCACCTTTTGTAACACAACTCGCTGGACTTAAGTATAGCGATTCTCAAAAAAGTGAGGAGAGCCTCATGCCCTATGCCCTATGCCCTATGCCCTATGCCCTATGCCCTATGCCGTTCGCGTACCTCATTTTTCTGAGAAAGGCTATATATATTCGGCTCACTGGTGGTCGATCACACGGAAAATATGCACTACGATAATTACCCTACACATACAAATAAGGACACAAAAATGTTGTGTCCCTACGTTATATTTGACTGCAACTTGGAGCCCTACAACTAATTTAAACAATCAACCAAATCGATAGCCGAATCCCCGTACTGTAATGATGTAGTCCGGTTGACTAGGATCTATTTCCAACTTTTCGCGCAGCCAGCGGATGTGAACATCAACTGTTTTGCTATCTCCGATAAAATCTTGACCCCAAATTTTTTCCAGCAACCGATCGCGAGACCACACTCGCCGGGGATTACTCATAAATAGTTCTAGTAAGCGAAACTGTTTAGGAGAAAATTTTACTTCAATGCCGCGAACCAATACGCGGCATTCTTCGGGATACAGAGTTATGCTCTTATATTGCAGCATCACCGGCTGCGACAACTGACCGAGGCGTTGGCGACGCATCAGCGCTCGACAACGAGCGATAAATTCCCGCATTCCAAAAGGCTTGGTGAGATAATCATCTGATCCGGCTTCTAAATAAAAAGCGCAATTGTTGGCACTTCCTCTAGCACCGATAATCAAAATAGGTACGGGATTTCCTTGATGCCGTAACATTCGACACAGATCCAAACCATTAATTGAATCCATAATTAATAGGTTAAAGGCAAATTCACCGTGGTATGACGAGGAAGTCTGCACAGAAGGCAGAGCGTTGCGCCCGTCGCTAGTAACCACCACCTCATAGCCCTGTTCTTTCAGGGCTAAAGCTAGCATTTCCCGCAACAGGTCTTCACCTTCCAATAACAGGATACGGCCGGCTTGTCCAACAGCCAACCTTGAAGGACATTCGCTTAATTCAGCAGAAGACATAAATATCAGTGGGAGTTGTGTTTGTATGTGGCTAGCCGGAGGTGCGTTCTTCAGTAGCTGAGGCACTCTCGCGCTGCGATCGCTTTGTATTAACGATCGACTATTCAATCACTTATCATCTTTCGCCAGTCCATCCGACAGACATACGCTCGACTGTTTTTACTTGTTCGTGCAAGAAATATAGTCGTTGAGCAGTTGCGATAGCTGCGCTGTCTTCCTCAGTCCAGGCGTTAGAAGCCTGGTCATTGTTAGGGGTCGGTATTACTTTGTAAAACATTGCCCACTTTAAATTGACCAGGTTACACCCAATTTACTGGGAGATGGGTTTATCGTACAGGCAAAAGGTTATCAAAAGGTAAAGTTTTAGTAAATAAACGGTTAATTTATTAAAGCTGAGTAATGTTGTTCTTAAATTTCAACCGAACCCTACATTTTTAGTTGAAGATACAATCTCGATCGCATTTATGCTCGGAAACCTGATTGCTCTAAAAATATTGGGGAAAAGTCAGGATAAATCTGGGCATCAATCGAGTTTTTGAGGAATCGTGCGTCTTGGGTTGAACGCGATCGCCGATCGCGCTACAACTGACTCAGGCCCGCTACGATCGACAATAGTAAGTAAAAATTCTGTAGACTGCCTATAATGTTGCTGCATTTAACTACCTGGCCCGAAGTAGAAGCTTATTTAGAGAGCTCGCGAGGCATAATTATCCCGATCGGCTCCACCGAACAACACGGGCCCACCGGCTTAATCGGAACTGACGCGATTGCTGCTGGTGCGATCGCCCAGAGTGTCGGCGCAGCAGCGAATGCCTTAGTCGGCCCGACAATTAATGTAGGCATGGCCCTGCATCACACGAGCTTTCCCGGTAGCATCAGCCTCCGACCGCAGACGCTGATATTAGTAATTAGGGATTATATCACATCTTTGGCAAAAGCCGGATTTGAGAAATATTTTTTCATCAACGGTCACGGTGGCAACATTGCCACGATGAAAGCAGCATTTTCCGAGACTTACGCGCATTTGTCGGACTTGAATTTACCAAATGCCGATCGCATCCAGTGTCAAATTGGCAACTGGTTCATGTGCGGTTCAGTCTACAAACTAGCCAAAGAATTGTACGGAAACCAAGAAGGTTCCCACGCCACCCCCAGCGAAATCGCCTTAACTCAGTACCTTTATCCAGAAGCAATCAAGCAAGCACCGCTTTCGGAAGAAGTTGCATCCGGGCACAAAATTTATAGTGCTACAGACTTCCGCCGCCGATTTCCCGACGGGAGAATGGGTTCAAATCCAGCCTTAGCAACTCCCGAACACGGCCAGCAATTTCACGAATTAGCAGTCAAAGAATTAACTAATAATTATTTGGAGTTTTTGAACTCGGATTAACGTTTTTGCCTGAAAATCTTGATAAATCGCGTTTTGATCCGAGGCCAGATCCCCCTAAATCCCCCTTAAGAAGGGGGACTTTGAGATGAATCCTGTCCTTCTTCTTAAGGGAGACTTTGACAACTCCCTTGTCTTTCCCCTTTCTTAAGGGGACTTTGACAATTCTCTTGTCCCCCCCTTCCTAAGGGGGACTAGGGGGGATCTAGGCCTAACTATCAAACAGTAGATCCGTACTACTAAGACGTTAAGTTAACAAGATTTCTAAGCAGCGACTTCAGCTTCAGCTTCAGCTTCAGGTGCATCTGGGACATCTTGCTTGATCGTCAAATAGCGAATCACTTCTTCGCTCAGACGCATCGCGCGTTCCATAGGAAAAATTGCAGCGCCCGGAGCTGTATAGTTCATTTGAACGTATACTCCGTCGCGGTGCTTGCCGATTTCGTAAGCCAAGCGACGCTTGCCGCGGTGCTGAGTTTCGATATTTTCAGCACCTTGATCGCGCAAAATGGTTTGATATTTCGCGATCGCCTGGTCAGTCATTTCTTCACCCAAATCTGGGCGCAGAATGTACATTGTTTCGTAAATAAACGGTTTCATGGCAATAATCCCTTATGGACAAACAAGGCTTCTCACGAAGCAAGGACTTATTATCATATCCCAACTATGAACAATCTCAAAACTAAAAAATCAAATTCCCTAAACAGCCGTCCCTCGCGGTGGAGCACGCTGTGGACATACAGTATCATGGGGGCGATCGCACTTTTAATGCTCTTCCCCTTGCTGTGGCTGCTCAGCACATCCCTGAAATCCCCCAGCGAAAACATCTTCCAATATCCCCCGCAACTGTGGCCGCAACAGCCAACCCTCGAAAACTTCATTAAAGTCTGGCAAACCAACCCCTTCGGCCGCTACCTGTTCAACAGCAGCCTGATTGCAGGCCTCACAGTCAGCATCAACGTTTTATTTTGCGCCCTCGCCGCATACCCCTTAGCCAGACTCAACTTTCGCGGTCGCGAAGCCATCTTAATTACGATCGTTTCCACAATCATGATTCCCTTCCAAATAGTCATGATTCCGCTGTACATATTGACAGTACAACTAGGATTAAAAAATAGCTATTTAGGCGTAATATTTCCCGGACTAGCCTCAGCCTTCGGCATATTTTTATTGCGGCAAGCATTCCTAGCAGTTCCCAAAGAACTAGAAGAAGCCGCCCGCATTGATGGCTGCACAGAATTAGGCATTTGGTGGCACGTCATGATTCCGGCAATTAAGCCAGCTTTAGTGACTTTAGGAATTTTCGTATTTATCGGTTCTTGGAGTGACTTTTTGTGGCCGCTTCTAGTTTTAGACAGGCCGGAATATTACACATTACCGTTAGGTGTCGCGAATTTAGCCGGGACATTTTCTTTGGATTGGCGTTTGGTGGCCGCGGGTTCGATTATTTCGATCATTCCTGTTTTAGGACTGTTTTTGCTCTTGCAAAAATACATTGTGCCCACAGAAGCGGCCGCCGGAGTGAAAGGATAAAATCAATCTAACATCAGGATAAACCCAAAATTCATCTGCGTTTATCCGCGTACCCTTCGGGAAGGCGAAGCGCCTACATCTGCGGTTTTAAAACTCTTAAACTCAACACTTACCTAAAGTAGCCAAGGTTATTTGCCATGTACGAACTCCCAGAAATCCGCTGGATTGTTAACCGCGCTGCTGTCATAGATGCGATCGTAGCATTCGCAAATGCGATCGACGCCAAGGACTGGGACAAATTGCGATCGCACCTAGCCGACGAAATAGATATCGACTATTCAGACTTCAGGAGTGAAACTCCCAGACGAGTAACCGCAGAAGCATACATAAAACAGCGGGTAGAGGGACTTGCCGGTTTGCAAACGCTGCACGTCAGCACGAATCAAGAAGTAACTCTTAACAACGATACCGCCAAATGCCAATCGGCATACCAAATTTATCGACTTGACCCCACTCGCAAATTGGGAGAGAATCGACTGGATACAGCAGGAAACTATTTTCATTCCTTGATTCAAACAGACGGACATTGGTTAATCGACGGAATCAAGCAAACTGTCGTGATTTTGAGTGGCAATCCTCAAGTTCACGGTGCCCTGCGTGGTACATCTTAAAAGCGATTGCCTCTCAATAAAATCTTTAACTCTTTAACTCTAGGAATTATCTCATGTGGTAAAATACCCCATTTGAATATAAGTCCCAAATTTTAACTAGCAACTTATCTCTACCTCGGAGTAAAAACCGCACTAGGATAAGCAATCCGCTTGTGATTGAACTGTTCCCAAACCCGCACAAAAATCTCTGCAATTAGAGACATATCCTCCCGCGTTAAACCCGAATCAATCAACTGATTATCCTGCCAACGAGCTCGCAAAATCTTATTAACCATATTCAAAGCTTCCTCGTGAGTAGCATCCTTGAGCGATCGCAAAGCAGCCTCACAAGAATCCGCCAACATCAGAATCCCCGTTTCCCGCGACTGCGGAATCGGCCCGTCATAGCGAAAATCTTCCTCCCTCACTTCCCGACTTTCGATTGTTGACTTTAAATTACCCGCATCTGGCAAAGCAATCTTTAAATCTTCTGCTTCTTTTGCAGCAATTTGCTGCGCTTGGTGGTAAAAATAAGCAATTAACATTGTGCCTTGATGTTCAGGAATAAACGCCTGAATTGCCTTCGGCAATCGATGCTTCCGCGCCATCACCAAGCCCTCGCTAACGTGCTTTTTAATAATCTCAGCGCTCGCCCAAGGGTCATTAATTTCATCGTGTTTGTTACCCCCGCCCATTTGATTTTCACAAAATCCGAGCGGGTCGTGCATTTTTCCAATATCGTGGTATAATGTCCCAGCTCTGACCAGCTCAACATTGCAGCCGAGTTCCCGGGCCGCAGCCTCCGCCAAACTTGCCACAAACAGCGTGTGCTGAAAAGTCCCCGGAGTCTCGGCAGCCAATTTCTTCAACAGCGGGCGGTTGGGATTGGCAAGTTCCGCCAGCCGGATCGGCGTAATCAAGTCAAAAACGTGTTCCAAATAAGGGCTGATGCCGATCGCCACAACACTCCAAGCCAAGCCGGCCAAACTTTGCGCGCCCACCGTACCGAGCACGACGTACCAAATCGCACCCGCAGCCGCGCTGGCAATCAAAGTCCCCACCAGATAGACGCTGCCCTGAGTCAAGCCGACAGCCACGCCCAACAGAGCCAACTCCTCGCGCGATCGCAACCTTCCGGCCATAAAAGCGCCCAGCAATCCCCCCGCCGCGCTAGCTACCAAATGAATCAACTCTACACCCAAGCCAATGGGTAGCAGTGCCGACAGCAGCCCCACCACAGTCACTCCCACCGCCGAACCGTAGAAGCCGCCTGCTAAAATGCCGATCGCGGGCAAACTCGTCCAAGGCAGCCCCAAACTCACCAGCACCGGCGCGCTCAAAGTCAGCAGCAGCAATAGCAAATGATCTCTGCGGCGCAAGCGGTAGTGCCTTTCCACCAACAGTACGATCGCAATTGCCCCTGCGACTAAACAAACAAACCCCGCCAGCCCCAACCAATTCACCCCCCGCCGGCTCAAACCAAAATAGTCCAGCAACACGAAATCTTGCTGCGAGATATCTTTTCCTTGTGCAACAATTACCTCGCCCTGCTGTACTGCGATCATCACCGGTTGCACCTTTTGCGCAGCTAATTCAGCTAGCTGTTTGGTTTCCTCGCGATCTCTCACCAGATTTGGCTGCAAAATCGCTGTTAAACCCTCCACCGCCAAAGCTTGGGACTCTAACGGCACTTCATCAGCCACTTGCAGCTTCACAGCTTCTTTCAAAATCTCTTTTGGCAATCCCTGCAGGATACCTTGAGCCACCATCCTTTTTGCCGCGCGATTCATGCCTGTTTGGGTTTTCTGCCAAGCTGCATCCGACAAATCAAACACCGAAGTATCGTAAATCT
The DNA here is from genome assembly GCF_036705955.1 of Microcoleus sp. A6-C6. Lineage (NCBI taxonomy): Bacteria > Bacillati > Cyanobacteriota > Cyanophyceae > Oscillatoriales > Microcoleaceae > Microcoleus > Microcoleus sp. A6-C6. Next base: position 42,892 of record NZ_JAUBVR010000017.1, read on the forward strand.
GGGGGAACCCGGAAACCAACGGTTTTTCCAGCGCCTCCACAGCATTGAGATAGCTGCGGCGAGCAGAGGAAATACTGTCTGTCAGGCTTTGAAACTCTTCCGCCCGGACCGATCGGCTGTAAGCTTGCAATTGAGCGATAGCATCCTGCTGAGACTTGTTCTCCGTCGGCCCAGCAACTGCGGGAGAATCCAAACTCAAGCGATCGGAAGTTTGACTTTTTTCCTTAGCTTGCGCCAAAATAGATCGCCACTCCCACTCGGGACAGCCTCGCAAGTAAACCTGTGCAGCAAGTGAGAGCGCCGAGGATTTCGCAAACGGAAACGGCCCTACCGCCTCCCGTAGATCGCTCCCCTGCTGCAAAAATTGTTGCAATTCTTGATAAATTTGTCGATTGACCGCAGGATCTAGCATTAATATCGCTACAGCCCCGATCCGCGCTGCTTTCCGCTGTTCTTCAGTAGTTTTGTAATCCGGGACGCTAGCAGTATCAGGAGCCTTAATCGTCTGAGGAGCTTTCGTCCCCACATCCAGTTTCGGCTGGTTGTAGAAGCGGTGCCCCAAAGTGCTGCTGAGGGAAACTACCGCCACCAGCGCCAACATAGGGGAACGAGCTTGATTTTTGAGGCTTGATTTGGAGGTTTTACTTGTAAATTTAGTAGTAAAAGCCTCGGGAAGAATCCATTTCGGGCGCGACAAACGGCTCAGGAGAGGCCCGCCAGCGCGATCGGTATCTGCTTTGCTGCTGCCATTTTGCACTTTAGCAATGTGTTGGCGCAGTGAGCGCGCAGCCCCTAGCTGCTCAATCTGCCGCATCAATGAGGAGAGCGTATTCATTTGTGTCGAAGATATATCACTGTTATCCAGCAGCTTTGTCAGAATTTCTGACTATGCATCTTGATTGATTTTATCCGAACTAACCTGGCTGAATATTCAACCTTGTCTATCTTGAACAGAACTCGCGCGCGATCGCTAAAAACCTTGTTTATCCGTAGATTTTTCGTTTCCCAACCCCATATTCTCGTTTAAACCTGGCTTGTTGGGGCAGGCGCGTCCGATTTAATTTTTCACATTTAATTTTTCACTTTTTAATTTTTAATTGTCGCTCTCCTTCCACTTTCGCTTTTGACTTGTTAATGGCTACTTGCTAATTTCTGGTTTCCCCTTACCGTTAAAAGCTCCAAACTTTATATTTTACGAGGTCTAATGACATAAGGTGCAGCCACCGATCGGGCTAGCGCTGCGGAATCCAGTCCGGTATCGGGCTTGTAAACTCCCGCCCAAACAGCAAACAGGTTATTTGCTAACTCTACAATTTTTGCATCGCTGCCAGTTCCCCAGAGCGAGGGTTCTCGGCCCTCGGCTAGCTGCTGGGATTTAACCTCAGCCAAAGATACCTGTCGCCATTCTACAGGAATCCCCGCAACGCCGTTATAGGCTCCAGACAAAGCTCCCGTCAAAGCGCAGGTTATTTGTCCAGTTATGCCACAGCGGGCAGCACGCACCACTGACAAGCGCAAGTCTTCTGGGGTGTTCAAAAAGCAGTAGAAAGCTAAGGCAATGGGAATCAAATTTTCTGGGTTGACAATTGACTCGGTTTGTAATTTTTTTTCACCTTCGCCCTGTCTTTCTCGCAAAGCTGTCGCGCTTTTGCACAGATGAGTGGCGGCTGTTTCTAAATCGGCTCCTTTTTCTAGTAGTATTTGCACTTGCAGCAGCAGTTCTGTTAAGGCATTATCTGTTTTCAGGTAGGCAATTGTTTGTTCGATCGCTGTTGCGGGGTCAAGTCTTTGTTTGAGCGATCGGGCGATCGCATATCCGATAGCTAAAACGGCTGTTTGCAATTCTGCCTTATTTTCGTTGGGCAAAACATCTGTCGCCAGCATGATTTTTTCTCGCAGCTTAGCCTTATTTTCGTGAAAAAACATCGCGCACGGCAGCGCAGCAACCGCAACTTCACAAGGGTTAAGCAGGCTTTGAAACTCTGTGTTTTGCGAATGGTAGATTTCCGACTTGGCGAATACTTCCCAAGTATCGCCCCAATCTTTGAAATCTAAACCGTTACACCGAATTAAACTTTGAGCGGACGCCACTGCAAGTCTCCCGCATTTGGAGTGTTTGCTAGTTAGGATTTTGCTGCTGGCAGAATTCAACGCCAATTTTGCCCCACTCAGGGTCAATTGTTGGTGTTTCGTCAGTTGTAAAATCGGCTGCAAGTCTTCTGTTCGGCGAGGGATACCCGCCAGTTCCCTCTGGTATTGCAGGCCTATAGAGTCTCCTAAAACTGCCCCCAGGATGGTTCCTTGAAACTTGCTCAACAGGGAATGCCGCATTTGAATTTAACTTAAGTTGTTAGTCATTAGTCATTAGTCATTAGTCATTAGTCATTGGTCATTAGTCATTGGTCATTAGTCATTGGTCATTAGTCATTGGTCATTTTTTTGCTGTGTTATTACCCATTAAGCTGTTGTTGCATTTAAATTGTGTGTCAATAATCAATCAAACTCTTGTGGGCATTTGCTCCGAGCATCGCGCAGAATATGCAATTAAAATGCGCAACAGCTTACCAATTACCCATTACCAATTACCAATTACCAATTACCCATTACCCATTACCAATTACCCATTACCAATTCTTGTGATGAATTTGAATTAAACCCAAACATATAAGGGCTGGTTTTCCATCTAAAACCGGCCCTCATCCGATCGCTAGAATCGGTAAATTTTTAATTTTTCATCAAGTGACTAACGAGAGCTTGCAGCCCCAGCCGATAACTCTCCGAGCCAAAACCGCTGATTTGCCCGATCGCCACTGGTGCGATATACGAGTGCTGTCGAAAAGCTTCCCGCCGATAAATATTGCTCAGATGAACTTCCACCGCAGGAATATTCACAGCGGCGATCGCGTCTCTAATTGCCACACTCGTATGAGTATAAGCTCCAGCATTAATCAATAAACCTTGGTGCTGCCCCAACATCGAATGAATAGCATCCACCAAAACCCCTTCGTGATTCGACTGCTGAATAGAGACTTGCACCTGGAGAGCTTGCGCTTCTCGTTCTAGCAACTCGTTGATATCCTTTAAAGTCGCAGAACCATATACTCCAGGTTCTCGCTGACCCAATAGATTCAGATTAGGGCCATGAAGTACCAGGATATTTAACAATTTTTTAAATTCCAGCGCCACAAAACTTTGAGTTTTGACTTGAATTCGATCGCCAACATCAAATCTCAAACCCAGTCTCAACTATCGGCGATGCCTAGGTTGGTTAACTGGAATAGGAATCGGTTGCAGTTCCGGTTGAGCTTCGGGACTCAGAAGTCCTTCTATCAACTTGCGAACCCATTTTTCAATTTGTTCCAGCACCTTTTCAATGTTTTCCATTGAACGGATAGCTCCTTTTTTTATAGTCTAGACTGCTAAACCGACGGCTAAATTTCTGAAACATAAGCAAGCACGACTTTGAAATCAAAGGTCAAACTTGCTGTCTCGCTTGCTGGTTGTTTTGAGCAAAGGAGAGAGTTCAGTATATTTGCCAATCAGTTCTATCTTATTATCATAACGAATCTTTACAGATAATCAAGAGGTTATCAGAAAATTACGGAACAATCTGGGTTCGCAGAGTGTTAAATAAAGATTAAGCTTACTGCTAACAGTTGACAATTGACACGGCCTTGGATATTTTCTACGCTTTTACCAATAATAATTGACGCCGGAGTCGATCGAGCGCCGTACAGCTACTGAGATGCCGAATCCAATCGCGGCCTCGCGCATCGCCGAAACGGTATTCAAAACTTTCTGTCACGCCGTCGGGGCCAGCTAAACCGACATAAACCAGTCCCACAGGTTTAGCGTCTGTACCGCCTCCTGGCCCGGCGATGCCTGTAATGCTCAATCCCCAATCGGTATTGAGCCTCGCGCGCACTCCTGCCGCCATTTGTTTTGCTACTTGCTCGCTGACTGCGCCGAATTCGGCTAAATCTTGCGGATTAACACCTAATAATGATTCCTTAACCCGATTGTCATAAGAAATAATCCCGCCCCAAAAATAGCTCGAACTGCCGGCAACAGCCGTCAGCATCGCCCCTAACCCTCCTCCCGTGCAGGATTCAGCCACACTAAGAGTTTGCCCCGCATCCAGCAACAATTGCCCGACAGTCGAAGCGAGGGTATCGGTGTCGGCACCGTAACAGTCTAGGCCAGTAATCTGCTGCAATTGTTGCTCGATCGGCTCAATTAACTTTTTCGCAGCCGCTTCCGAGTCAGCGCGGGCAGAAATCCGCAATTTGACTTGACCGTGATTGGCGTAGGGAGCCACAGTAGGATTAGTTAAATTCAGAAAAGATTCTACTTTTTCCGCCAGCGCCGACTCAGCAATTCCCCAAAATTTCAACGTGCGGCTGAAAATAGTGGCGCTGCACCAACCGCCATTTTTCAGGTAAGGAACGGCGGTTTCTCTCCACATCAAGTGCATTTCCGCCGGTACGCCGGGAAATGTCATCACTGTCACGTTGGGAATTGGCTGCCAAATAATGCCCGGTGCAGAACCACTGCGGTTCGGCAGAATATCCGCCGTTTCTGGAAGTAAAGCTTGTTTGCGGTTGCTGGGACTCATGGTGCGTCCGCGCAGGGCAAATTTTTGTTCGATATCGGCGATAATTTCCGGTTTTTCGATTAAGGGAACGCCAAAAAAATCGGCGATTGTTTCGACTGTGAGGTCGTCTGGTGTCGGGCCTAGACCTCCTGTGAAGAGTAAAAGTTGCGATCGACCTACAGCGATTTGCAATACTTGTTTGATGCGTTCTGGATTGTCCCCCACCACGGTTTGATAATAGTGAGGGATTCCCAAACTCGCTAACTCCTTGGCTAAAAACTGGGAATTGCTATTGAGAATATCCCCTAACAGCAATTCAGTGCCAACACAAATAATTTCAGCAACCATTAGTTATTGGTAATAGGGCATTGGGCATTGGGCATTGGGCATTGGGCATTGGGCGAAGCGAAGCGGAGGGATTGGGCATTGGTAATTGCTAATTGTTAATTGTTAATTGCTAATTGCTAATTGGTAATTGGTAATTGCTAATTGCTAATTGCTAATTGGTGGTAAATGATAACTGTCAACTGTCAACCATCAACCATCAACTGTCAACTGTCAACTGTCAACTGTCCACTGTCAACTGTCAACTGACTATCGAGCGTGTCTCCAAACTTTCCAGCTAGCGTATCCCAGCAAACTTGTCGCACCCATCGCGTAAATGATGCCGCTTGGAACCGAAAAAGCTAGGGCTAAACTCCCTACCCACAGTGTCAGCGAGTAAATAAATAAAACCGCAAATTTATGGGATAGTCCGGCTTCTAGAAGTCGGTGGTGGAGGTGGCGCTTGTCAGCAATAAATGGTGATTTGCCGTTGCGGAGTCGATCGAGAATCACGGCTGACATATCTAAAATCGGTACAGCTAAAATTAAATATGGCAGCAACACAGAGGTAATAGCCGTAGTTTTAACTAACCCAATTACTCCCACTCCCGCGAGAGTGAAACCGATAAAATAAGCGCCGCCATCTCCCATAAAGATTTGAGCCGGATTGAAGTTGTAGCGCAGAAATCCCAAAGTGCCGCCTGCTAAAGCCGCTGCAATTAGGGCTGCTGCGGGTTGGTGCATTGACAGACTGACTATCAGCATCACAACTGCTGCAATGCCTGAAACTCCGGCTGCTAAACCGTCCAAACCGTCAATCCAGTTGATGGCGTTGGCCATACCGACGAGCCAAATTACGGTAATTGGCAAGCTCAGCCAGCCAAGATCTGTCAGTCCCAAGGATGGAACTGTGAGAAACTCAATTTGTACGCCCGCGTACCAAGCGATGCTGGATACGCCAATTTGCATGAGCAAGCGTTTGATGGCTGAGAGCGAAAATAAATCGTCTGCTAAACCGATGAGGAAGAATCCGACGCCGCCGAGGGTGACTCCCCAGATTTCGTATTCGTCTTTGCGATCGAGAATTTGTCCGCTAGCATCGATGAAGCCTCCTGAGAGCCAGACAAATAACAGAGCAGTCAGAGTGCCCATAAAGATGGACACTCCTCCCAAGCGCACCATCGGGCGCTTATGGACTTTTCGCTCGCCTGGCCGATCGACTCGCCCGCTTTTGAGACCAATTTTTTTGACTATTGGTGTACTGTAGAGGACGACGATCGCAGAAACCAGAAAAGCAACTACGTGGTACAGATACTGATACGGCATCTGAAATCAATTTTAAATAATAGTGCGGGGCAATTAGGCTGTCAGGCAGAGTCTACTACATTTCAGATGGCTTATCACAAGGAAACATCTTTAAAGTGCGACTGGGGGGTTTGGGAGCCGGAAATTTGTTGGAGTGGAAGTTGCCCGATCGCCAAAAAGTGAGATTTTTCACTTAGTAACTCTCAAATTAAGACCCTTGGGGATCTATGCTGTGATCGCGAGACTGTCGATCGACACATCGATCCGAGTGGATTTATCCCTGGAAGGGGGCGGGTAGATCGATATCTTTGGCTACCGACAAATATCTCGGGTAAAACCCGCCCCACGCGATCGATATATGTACGTTAAAACAGGGGGCGATCGCGAATGGCAACTCTCAATCTTTTCCGGCTCTTTTACCCTTTTACCCGTACACTTCCAACTACCAATTTCTCATTGCCAATCAGGAAAATTAAGCTAATGCCGGCACTTTCAAGAACAAGTGCGGATATAACGGGAAGCGATCGCAAAGTGCAGCTACTCGCCGCAGACAATCGGCGGCGACGCTTTCATCATCTGGATTCAGGAGTCGATCGGCAATAATATTACCAATTTCGGTAAATTCAGTAGTTCCCATGCCCCTGGTTGTCATCGCTGGCGAACCGAGTCTCAAACCGCTGGTGACAAAAGGCGATGCCGGATCGAAAGGCACGGTATTTTTATTAGCAGTAATATTCACACCGCTAACTAATTGGTCGGCTCGCTTGCCTGTCATGTTTGCCGATTGCAAATCTACTAGCATTAAGTGATTGTCCGTGCCGCCGGAAACGAGTTTTAAACCCCGCTGCTGCAACTGTGCAGCTAAAGCCCGCGCATTTTCTATTACTTGACCGGAATAAGTTTTAAATTCGGGTTTTAATGCTTCGCCGAAAGCTACTGCTTTGCCCGCAATAACGTGTTCTAAGGGGCCGCCTTGAGTGCCGGGAAACACTGCTTTGTCAAACTTTTTGCCAAGTTCGGGGTCATTAGTCATAATCAATCCGCCACGGGGGCCTCGCAGGGTTTTGTGAGTGGTGGTGGTGACTGCGTGACAGTGGTCAAGGGGGCTTGGGTGGTGGCCTGTGGCGACTAACCCGGCGATGTGGGCGATGTCGGCGAGCAGGTAGGCTCCGATTTCGTCGGCGATCGCTCTAAACTTTTCAAAGTCGATAATTCGCGAATATGCTGAATAGCCGCAAATCAGCAATTTCGGTCGGTTTTGTTTCGCCAGTGCCAAAATTTCGTCGTAGTCAAGCTGTTCTGTTTCTTTGTTAACGCCGTAGTGAAAAGCTTTGAACCATTTGCCGGATACGTTGACGGGCGAACCGTGGGTCAAGTGTCCGCCGTGGGACAAATCCATGCCCATAATTCCGTCCCCAGGCTCTAGCAAGCTCAAAAACACTGCAAAGTTCGCTTGAGCGCCGGAGTGGGGCTGGACGTTGGCGTGGGCTGCTCCAAAGAGCTGTTTGGCGCGATCGATCGCGATTTGCTCGATGCCGTCAATAAATTCGCAGCCGCCGTAGTAGCGTTTGGCTGGCAGTCCTTCAGCGTATTTATTGGTCAGCACTGAGCCTTGAGCTGCCATTACGGCTGCGGAGGTGAAGTTTTCGCTGGCGATCAGTTCTAGGTGGTCTCGCTGCCGCTGGAGTTCTTGCCCGATTAAATCGGCAATCTGCGGGTCGGTTTTGGAAAGGAATTCAAAGTTAGTGTCGGTCACAATAATCAACCTCTTGACAATTTTGGGATTGCGAATTGGGGATCTTTTACCCTACTACGGATTTCGCACGATTGATCCAAATATTACATTGTGTTCAGCTTAAGCCGTTTGTCCCAAGTTCCTGACATACAATGAAATTACTGGTATGAAACCTGCCGGAGGTATCAAATGTTAGTTATTCTAATGGAAAATCAGATGCTTGCCCCTCAGTGTGTTTGCCAAGGTTGTGTGCTCGCCGATCGCACGGGCCAACCGCGCTGGAGTGGTGGAGAGCTTCGCTGCGGGCATCCAGTTGCTAAACCTACGGAAAATTTGCCCGATCGATACGAGTGTCTAATGGGCTTCGTCATTGCCAATATCAAATAATCATGGGGCATGGGGCATCGGGCATCGGGCATCGGGCATCGGGCATGGTGACTATTGAACCCGACTCGATCTAAGTACCCCTGAATCTACTAGGCTCTGAGTGTGGGTAAATTCCGGGCGAGTCGGAACTGAGCCTGCTGCGTTATCCTGAGTTTAACGGGAATTGATAGTTAAATCGATCGACTCAGGAGAGTTCATTATGACTTGGCGCGGATCTACGACTGTTCCAGACCGGATTTTTGCTTGTTTGCCTTACTTGCTGCCGCTGATTGACGGGCTTGCCTTTGGCAGGTTTCTGTTTACACAGTTTCCTATCCTGCAACTGTTGTTGATACCGCTATCTCCATTGATGCAAATTTATAGTTTGCCCTTTGCTAGCTTGGTTATTTTCTTTGCCCTGTATTTAGGAGTAGTTAGAAACGAAAACATCAGTCACTTCATTCGTTTTAATGCGATGCAGGCGATTCTTTTAGACATTGTTTTGATGCTGTGCGGTTTGGTTTTGCCAATTTTCTCAAAAGGCTTGCAAGTCGCATTTATTGCAGAAACTCTGTATAACATGGTGTTTTTGGGCGTTTTGGCTGCATTTTTCTATGCAGTCATTCAGTCGGCGTTGGGACGCTATGCAGAGATTCCTCCGCTTTCGGATGCTGTTTATATGCAGGTACGTTAGTCAGTTGACAGTTGACAGTTGACAGTTGACAGTTGGCAGTTGACAGTTGGCAGTTGACAGTTGACGGTTGGCAGTTGTTAGTTGGTTATTATTTGTTGGTTCTAATGCCCAATGCCCAATGCCCAATAACTAATAACCAATAACTAATAACCAATAACTACGGTATTTTCCAGACTGCCAATACCTTCTATCTCAATGCGGACTCGATCGCCTATTTGTAGCGGCCCTACCCCTTGCGGCGTTCCTGTCAGTATCACATCGCCGGGAATTAGAGTCATGATTTGACTGATGTAGGAGACGAGAAAGTCTGGGGAAAATACCATGCGATCGATCTGGGATGACTGTACAGGTCGATCGCTCTCATTGACAAAAGTCTGCAACTGTGCAGCGGGACTCAGTTCGCGGACAATCCAAGGCCCCAAGGGACAAAATGTATCGAACCCTTTCGCCCTCGCCCACTGGTTGTCACGCTTTTGCAAATCTCTGGCTGTCACGTCGTTGGCGATGGTATAGCCCCAAATCTTGCCGTGTGCTTGTTCGGGAGTGCAGTTGCTACAATATTCGCCAATTACCAAGGCCAATTCTCCTTCGTAGTCTACCCTTTCCGACTGCTGCGGATAGCGAATCGCTCCACCTGCGGGGATGATAGCGCTGGGAGGCTTAAAAAACAGCAGGGGTTCTTCGGGTACTGGAGTACCCATTTCGGCCGCGTGATCGGCATAATTTTTGCCGACGGCTACAATTTTTGAGGGAGAGCACGGGGCGAGAATTTGGTAAGTATCTGGTTGGAGTTCCAAATCTGTTGGTTGTCCTTTTAACCACGGAGGTGCATCAAATACTTGAACGCTGTGGCTTAGTTGCAGCAAACCGTAATGGATGTGTCCTTGTGTTGTTTTAACTCGAACGTATCGGTGGGCCATAGGATTTTAGATTTTAGATTTTAGATTTTGGATTAAATAGGACTTTCAGTAGGATAGATAGGATTGATGCACGGGTGCCCAAAAACCGGGTTTTTTAACCAAAGTATTTGCTTAAAACCCTCAATCTCGGTTAAAAAACCCGGTTTCTTTGTGGGCGAGTGCGTTAGTCATAATACATATAAACATGGATCTAGGGATAATTGCTGAAAATTTATTGCTCGATCGACCTTCTGGATTTTTGCTGTATCATTTCTAACCCGCTTTCGGTGCAAATTCCGTGCAGCGGTTTGTCCCAGGAGTCTGCTGGTAGCTGGGCTAGCAAGGCAAATTCAAAGATTGTGGCGATCGTAATTTTTGATTCCCACTCAGGTAAACTCAGCATTCGATCGTAATAGCCGCCGCCATAGCCCAAGCGATAGCCGCGAACATCGCAACCAACGGCGGGTACGAGGATTAAATCTACTTCTGAGTGGTCGATTTTAGGAGCATCCGGCAGCGGTTCTAGTATGCCATAAGCTCCAGTATGTAAAGCATCTCCGGGCTGCCAAACGTGCCAGGATAAGTATGAGCCGACACAGCGGGGAAATCCCCATTTGCGGGGAGTTACAAATAGGGGACTTAAATCTGGTTCTTGGCGAAAGCTAAAGTAGGCAAGGATTGTTTTTGCTTGGGTAAATAGGGGCGAGTTGTGCAGGTGGTTGCAAAGGCGATCGCTCTTTTCTCTCCATTGTTGGGCTGATAGGGATTTGCGGGTGTTGAGGAGCGATCGTCTTAATTCGATTTTAGTTAATAAAGGTTTAGGAGTATTCATCTTTCATATTAAATCAGTTTAAATGGACGCAAAAAAGTAGGGAAACGGCTAAAAAAAATAGACACGGCTTCCCAAGGCCGATCGCCCTAATTATTCTTCACTCAAACTATGTCCGAGGCTAAAAGCCTCCCATCAACTCGCTCATATTCATCTTCCAGTAACCACGAGTGAGCCTCATCATAACTTGAGCTTAAAAACAGCAGTTTATAATTCAGCGATGGTTCGTAAATACCACACTTACTATTTTTGCCACCCACTAACATCAGAATCCGAGGCGGGAAAACAATCGCATCTACCACAACTCGATAAATTCCCAATTATTGACTTGTTCGCCGAGGTTTTGTGCGGATAACATCGCTTTTATCATAACAGCTAAAAGATATCTAAGCACTTTTCTCGATTAAATCCGCTTCAGCATCCCGCCGTCTATTCATCCCTTTTTCAATGCTCGTTCCCAGCCAAATTCGTTTCATTTTGCGAATTTGTTCAGCAATTTTATTCACATTCTTTTTCGTGACCAAATCACGAACTACACGCATTTCTAGGCGACGGTTTCCCTGCATACTCGTGCCGCGATTGAACACCAAACTTACCAATCCTCCTTGAACATCTGCGGGCAATTGTTCAAAACCGGGAAATGCTTCTTTTGTCAGATTGTAAAATTTCGGCACTGTGACAATATTAAAAACTTCCCAAGCTAATTCCCAGGGAATAATGATGTCTCTAACACTAGCTAAACGTTCTTTTGCTGCATCCTCTGTCAACCCGCAGCAGTTACTCAAACGTTTTTGGTCAGCATCCGCTAATTTATTCCAATCTTGATTAAAAACTTCTACACTGTTGTAACCTAGATCGTAGCCGATGCCGATCGTAATTCCCGATGCTCCTTCCGGCCAAGTTGGACGCTGCAAAAGGCTTTCGTAGTATTCCCGCCCGCCGCCGACCTCGAATTCTAAGATTAGGTCGATCGCCCTGTATGATAAAAGTGACGAGCCCAAAAGTTCCCCAGGGAACAACGCAGCGAGGGTTTTGGGGCCCGCGATTCCGTCTGCCAAAATTTTTTGATTGGTTTGAAACTGTTTGAGGGATGCTTCAGTTTTCGGCCCAAACTTACCATCTGCACTTCCTGGATTCAACCCTAACTCCAGCAAGCGTTTTTGAAGTTTCACAACATCGGAACCCGATGCACCTAATTTTAAAGTTTGCATAACCTGTTTTCCTGTAATGCGATCGGCACAATAATTTTTGCTTTATATTGTACCACAACCAGGATTTCCCAAACTATTGGATTAATTCAGCCTCAGTCAGCAGAGCAAAATCGCGCGGATTGTTTAGCACGAAACAGTCATTTTCTTTAATTAAATCACCAAAACACGTTACGGGCGATCGCGCTTCATAAGCCTTGAGGGCCAACTGATAATCAGATCCGCTCAATTCCAGATGAATTTTTCTCAGCTTCCCCACCACAAATCCCATTAATGTAATTTTGCAGTTTGCCGATTCTTCCCCGTGTACTTTATTAATCCATCCCGAAATTACAACATTAGGTAAAGAAGTGATTAAATCGCTGAGAATATCTAACTGAGAACGATTTTCTACTATTTCTAGCGTCTTAAAAGCTTCAGCAATAAGCTGAGGGGCATCAAATTCTTGTCTCACAGGCTGCTTGATTTCAAAAATCTGACCGACATCATTCTTTTTGTGCCAAATCCAAGTATTCTCATAAACTAAAGCAACTTTTTGCCAGCCATTTTTCTCTAAGTGTTCTGCTAACACATTTGGATCTATAGTTTGGAAAATTTCCTTGTCTTTGACAGTTACTTTCACGGTAAACCTCCTTGACTAAGACGCTGCATAATAGACTTGAGAGCCTCTACTGTGAACTGATTAGAGCGGGATAACTCAACTGTTACATTCGCTGTATTGAGTCTTTCTGGCAGCCCCCGCAGCGACACCCAGTAGGTGCAATACCTCATGCACATTTCGTCTTCAGACTGCTGCAACCAGTTTTCTAAATTTTCCGGCACTAAAACTACCACTAACAGGCGCGGAACCTGGGAATTGACGATCAAATCCCTGTAATTTTTTATCCTCACCGGATATCGGATGAACTGTCCGTCGAGTACATCTCTTGAGGTACATTTTAATTGTAAGTTAAGCTCAGGGGAAAAAACTACTCCCTCACCGCCTCTTGCCACAATCTTCAAATCAATGCTGTCATCATCTACCTCTGGCTGACTGACAGAGAAACCTGCCACGGCTGCAACGGCACGCACATAAGCTTTGCTAAAAAGTTCTTTCTGCTGGTTCAGTTCCATTACAAAATAAACATATGCGAAAATAATATATTTTACAATAAAGGTGTTCTACAAGTAATTATTGTAGGAGAACTCTCCCCAAAAGGCGATCGATTGGTATAAATTCTTATTCTTAGTCTGCGGAGGCAAACATCGTTTGTATGGTCTCAGTTTAAGCCGCCGAATCTCATTCAATAAAGCCCCGATTTATTCAATAAACCGGGGCTTTATTAACTCAAACTGCGTGTTTGCGATACCAATCAATCGTATTTTTCAACCCTTCCTTAAAGCCCATTTCAGCCACAAAACCAAACCTTTCCTTAGCCCTTTCGGTATCCAAACAGCGGCGTGGCTGACCGTTCGGTTTGTCTGTTTCCCAAACTATTTCTCCCTCATATCCCATCAATTCGCAAATTGTTTCCACTAAATCGCGAATTTTAACTTCACTATTAGTTCCCAAATTAACCGGGTCAGATTCATTGTAAGATTGAGCCGCCATCACAATCCCGCGCGCGGCATCTGTGGAATACAAAAACTCGCGGCTGGGGCTGCCGTCGCCCCAAACTGGCAATGTTTTGTCTCCCCTTTCTTGGGCTTCGTAGACTTTGCGAATTAATGCGGGGATGACGTGGGAACTTTTCGGGTCAAAGTTATCTTCCGGGCCGTATAAATTTACTGGTAGCAAGTAGATACCGTTGAATCCGTACTGCTGGCGGTAGGATTGCAGTTGCACTAATAAGGCTTTCTTTGCTATTCCGTAAGGTGCGTTGGTTACTTCTGGATATCCGTTCCAAAGGTTGTCTTCTTTGAAGGGAACTGGGGTTAAGTTTGGATAGGCGCAAATTGTACCGACGCAGACGAATTTTTCGACTCCTGCTTCGTAGGCTGCGTGGATTAGTTGCGCGCCCATCATTAAATTGTCATAAAATAGTTCTGCTGGTTTAATTAGGTTTAAACCGATGCCGCCGACGTGGGCTGCTAAGTGTATGATGATGTCTTGTTTGTCGGCGGCGCGCTTGCAGTTTTCCATAACGCGGAGGTCGCAGTCGATCGATCGCGTTACTGCAATTTTATCAGCATCGGCTCCTGCTTTGACTAACTGGTCGATTACTTGACGGCCGAGAAAACCCGCGCCGCCTGTGACTAGAATGCGCTTGCTGCTTAAATCCAAGCTTGTCATAATTTTATCCTGGTGATTGATTTTCAATAAAGGTCGATCGACAATTTCCATTCTCAAATTGTTGACTGTAGCTAAAAAAGCTTTCAGCTACAGGATGCGCGTGTCAACAAATCCGTTTTAGCTGCTGTAGATAAGCACAATACACCCCGTCCGAACCCAAAAATTAGACTTATGTGCCGCGAGTTCTCAGCGATCATTTTAATGTTTTTATTAGCTCGCAGATCCGAAAATTTTCCTAGCAATTAAGCTGATTCTTTGAATGCCCAAGCTAATAGCTGCAACAATCTTATTATCAGTTATGAACAATTTGTAGAGGAAATCCCGGTGTACCCCTTTCGCGGCGAATCGGGGCAGACACGGGGCACTACCCTACAAATTGTTAGCAGTGACCCCGCCCGGAAAAGGATACAAGCCCCTGACAGGAGTCGGGGAGTGTCAAAAATTTTAGACCCTAGTTCAAGCTTTCAGATTCATCTGTGGAGTAAATCTAAAATCTAACATCTAACATCTAACATCTAACATCTAAAATCGACTGACCGCTGAGTTTTGCGACTTAATCAAATCCGTTACCAGAACCTCGTTCCTGCTTTTCTAGAGCTTTAATGTCAGCATCTACCATTAAATGTACTAACTCCTGAAAAGTTACAGAAGGTTCCCAATTCAACTGCTTGCGGGCCTTGGTCGAATCGCCAATCAACAGTTCGACTTCTGCCGGACGCAGGTAGCGTTCGTCAAACTCCACATATTTTTGCCAATCTAAATTGACATAAGTGAAGGCCAAATCGAGAAATTCTTTAATGGAATGAGTCTCATTTGTAGCAATGACAAAATCGTCAGGCTTATCTTGTTGCAGAATTAGCCACATCGCCCGCACGTAGTCTTTAGCATAACCCCAGTCTCGCTTGGAATCGAGATTGCCCAAATAAAGTTTTTTCTGTTTGCCGGCGACAATTCTGGCAACAGCGCGAGTAATTTTGCGGGTGACAAAAGTTTCGCCCCGGCGCGGAGATTCGTGATTGAACAAGATGCCGTTGGAGGCAAAAAGTCCGTAGGATTCGCGATAATTTACTGTTTGCCAGTGACCGTAAACTTTGGCGCAAGCATAAGGACTTCTGGGATAAAAAGGAGTTGTTTCCTTCTGCGGAACTTCCTGCACCAAACCAAACATTTCTGAAGAACCTGCTTGATAAAACCGCACTTCTATGCCTGTGCGATTCTGGTAGTCCCGTATTGCTTCTAACAAACGTAATACTCCCATCCCTACGGCATCAACCGTATATTCCGGCGAGTCAAAACTAACTCGAACGTGAGATTGAGCACCTAAGTTATAAACTTCTACAGGCTGAACTTGTTCCAATATTCGGCGGAGAGTCGTGCCGTCGGTTAAGTCGCCGTAGTGCAGAAACAGCCGTGCACCCTCGCTGTGAGGATCGACATAGATGTGGTCAATGCGATCGGTATTGAAACTAGAACTGCGCCGGATAATCCCGTGAACTTCATATCCTTGTTCTAGCAGTAATTCGCTCAAGTAGGAGCCGTCTTGACCTGTAATACCTGTTATTAGCGCTCGCTTGCGTTGCGTCATCTGAATTTTCCTTTGACAGGCTGTGTTAATTCGCTTCGGACGTTTCGGACAGAGTTTTTTGTTTGCCGATCGTATGCTCAAGCTCTACCTTAACTCACAATTCTTCGATCGGCATCAAGGAAGTGTTTAGTTTTAGCAAAGAGTTTGTAGCTTGCTGTCAGTAGTCAGCATCAGTGGTCAGTAACAAAACAAACTAACTACCGATTGCTGACTGCGGACAATAATTAATATGCGCCGTTATTTTTAGGAAAAATCACAACTCCTATTGTTTTGAAAACAATCCACATATCCATCCAAAGGTTTTTGTCATTGGCGTAATAGAGGTCGATCTGGACTCGCTGGGGATAGGGAATGTCGTTGCGACCGGAAACTTGCCATAGGCCTGTAATTCCAGGTCTAATGGTGAGAATTTTGTTGATGTGACGGCCGTATCTCGGCAGTTCTTCTTCAACTAAAGGTCTCGGCCCGACGACGCTCATATCTCCTTTTAAAACATTCCAAAACTGGGGAAATTCGTCTAAACTGGTCATTCGTAAAAATCTTCCAATCCAGGTAATTCGAGGGTCTTGTTTCAGTTTGAAATTGTCCTCAAACTCTTGACGCAAATGCGGAGAATTTTTCATGATTTCCAGCAATATGTCATCCGCATTTTCCACCATCGTTCTGAATTTAAGGCAATAAAACATTTTACGGTTTTTGCCTACTCGTTCCTGTACGTAAAAGATAGGCCCGGACGAGCTTAAGGCGATTGAGAGAGCCAAAAGCAGGTAAACCGGAGCAAACAGGATCAGAACCGATAAGGAAAAGAGGATATCAAATAACCGCTTGAAAATTTCTCCGTCGAGTCTCTGTAGAGAACGACTTATGCGTCTATCTCCGTCGAGGACAGACCCAAAACCGCGTCTCGCGATCGCTCGAATTACCTTGCCGGAGATTAGTTGGCTGTCGGCAGTCATCTTACTCCTTCACTTCACACCACACACAGTCATGATCATAAAGCCTCAAGACGCTTTGTTCTCTGAATTATGTTTCAAATACTCAATTTTCTGAATTCAGAAGAAGGAAGAAGGAAGAAGGAAGAAGGAAGAAGGAAGAAGGAAGAATGGACAAGGTACTTATGTAGAGCGGTTTTGAGGGCTTCGGAAGCAATTGCAGAATATTTTCCAGGTCTCCGAGTCTGCCAGTGTCCCACTCGGACTCTGCCACTCTCAAGTCCCCGACTTGGAAAAATCGCCGGATTTAAATTCCTGATAGCACTGTTCGACAAAAGCCAGATAGCGCTGCTCAAAGACTTCGGGGGCAAACTTTTCGGCGTGCAACCGTGCCATTTCCGGCTGAAATTTTCCTTGCAACTGCTCAAATTCCTCGACGGCTTCGACTATCGCTGCTGCGCTTTGGGATGGAAAAAATAAACCAGTCCCTGTTTCTGGGTGTTGGCGAATGTCGAGCACTGTCTCCAAAGCGCCGCCTGCTGCATAGGCTATTACGGGTGTGCCGCCAGCTTGAGCTTCTACTAAAGCGATGCCAAAATCTTCACAAGCTGCATAGACAAAGGCTTTTGCTTCTGCCATGTACTTTTCCACTACGGATGCAGGCTGCCAGCCGAGTAGTTGCACGTTGGGTTTGGCGATTTGCCGAATCATTTCTAATTCTGGGCCGGTGCCGATAACAATGAGAGTATGCCCTAGTTGATTGAATGCTTGGACGATCGCACTTACGTTTTTGTAGCTTACCAAGCGGCACACTGTCACATAAAAGTCTTGTTTTTGCCGCATCAAGGAAAATCGCTCGATATTGACCGGCGGATAAATTACCTCGGCCCGTCGCCGATAACACCGCCAAATTCGGCGCGCCGTATGTTGGGAGTTGGCGATGAAATAATCGACGCGGTTGGCGGAAATTACATCCCACTGCCGCAGTCGGTGTAACAAATATCGCGTCAGGATGCCCGGAATGCCCCGTCCGGCTTTGCTGCTGCGTAAATAGTCAAAAGTTAAGTCCCAAGCGTAGCGCATGGGTGTGTGGCAATAGCAGACGTGCAGTTGCTGCGGACTGCTGAGGATGCCTTTGGCGACGGCGTGGGATGATGAGAGAATGATGTCGTATTCTCGCAGATCTAGTTGTTCGATCGCGATCGGCAGAAATGGCAAATATTTTTGCACGCCGCTGCGGGCCTTGGGAAAATGCTGCAAAAATGTTGTGCCAATCTGTCTTTGGAAAAGATAGCTTTCGGGATTGGCCGATTCAAAGTCAATCAGGGCATAGATATCAGCGTCTATGTATTTGAGGATTTCCTGCACTACGAGTTCTGAACCGCCGGTAGCTGAGGGTGTCAACCATTCGTGAACTAGGGCGTATTTGAGTTTTTTCACTTTTGTGTAGTCGATCGAACGATTTATTTGCGCCAATGCTGTCAATATTAGTCCTACTGAGCAATCACTTACGAACGATGGAACCACCAACCGGGTTTCTACGTAAGTATCTAGCTCCAGCTAAGGATTTTGGGAATCAACGGGGTTTTTCCGAAATCAAGGGCAGCCAAACCGCAATCTCCGGTAAAAATCCGCCCAATTGTTGACAAAAAATGCTATTAGACGGAATACTGTAGGGGATTTGCGATCGACTGAATTTTCGGAAAGGGCGATCGAATTAACGTGGTGTGAGGAAAAAAATGTCAAAATTTTTGTGGAAAGGACTTTTAGTCAGTCCCGCTGTATTAGCAGCAAGTTTACTCGTATCTTCGACAGCCCTAGCAGCAGAGCAACCCGTAGAAGTTGCCACAGCTCAAGCAAATCAATTGCAATTAGCAGGTGCTGCAACCGAAGCTACAAAGCCTGAAACAGCAACAATGACGGCTGAGCTAGCATCATTAACTAGCAACTTGACTGTTGAGACTATTGAAACAGAAATTGTTCCAGCCAAGGTAGCCCCAGTTACCGAACAAGCCGCGTCACCAGAAAACAATACAGTAGCAGCAGCAGAGTTAAGCGAAACCCAACCCGCAGTCGCGCCCGCAAACTCAAGCGCAACTCAACCTGTCGCAGAACAAATCCCCGCAGTCGCGCCCGCAAACTCAAGCGCAACCCAACCTGTCGCAGAACAAATCCCCGCAGTCGCGCCTGCAAACTCAAGCGCAACCCAACCTGTCGCCACACCGACTAATCTCAGCGCCGAAAAACCGGCCGCACAACCAGAGCAGATTTCCCAATCAACCGCTCCAATTGCCCAGCCTCCAGCGCCGTCAAATGTTCTAGAACAAATCAACCAATACAGCGCCGAAGGCGGCAGCGAAGATGCAGTCGGCCAAGTAACCTCAGTCTCGCAACTTTCCGACGTTCGACCCACCGATTGGGCATTCCAAGCTTTGCAGTCCCTAGTAGAGCGCTACGGGTGTATAGCTGGTTATCCTGACGGCACTTTCCGCGGCAACCGGGCGATGACTCGCTACGAATTTGCAGCCGGTTTGAATGCGTGTTTAGATAAAGTTACCGAACTGATCAAAGCCGGTACAACAAATCTGGCAACCAAAGAAGATTTGGCTTCTCTGCAAAAGCTCCAAGAAGAATTTGCAGCGGAATTGGCAACTTTACGCGGCCGCGTCGATGCTTTGGAAGCACGCACGTCTGAATTAGAAGCAAATCAGTTTTCGACTACAACTAAACTTAACGGCGAAGTAGTATTTGCTTTGACAGGTATCGCCGGCGGAGATGATGCTAACGGCCGCGAAGCTGATAAAACCACAGCTTTTGGCAGCAGGGTTCGTCTGAACTTTGACACGAGTTTCTCAGGCCAAGACTTGCTGAGAACTCGACTGCAAGTTTTAAATTTGGGTTCGTTTTCTACTAATAATACCAAAACCGCTGAAGGAGAATTGCGGTTTAATGCCGGGCCTTTCGGCGAGGCTAGCAATACTGTAGCTTTAGATGCGCTGCTTTACCAATTCCCCCTAGGTAAAAGCACTACTGTAATTCTAGAAGCCAACGCCGGCGCTGCTGACGATTTTACTAACACTGTCAACCCTTACTTTGACGGAGATGGTGGCAGCGGCGCTCTTTCTAACTTCGGTACTCGCAACCCGATTTACTATTTGACTGGCGGTTCTGGTATCGCTCTGCGGCATCAGTTTGGGGAAAAACTTGAGCTGAGTTTGGGATATTTGGCCGGCAACGCTGCGAGCCCGACGCGGGGTAACGGTTTGTTCAACGGTTCCTATGGTGCTTTGGCTCAGTTGACTTTCAAACCGACAAGCACTATGGCTTTAGGTCTAACTTACGTTAATTCCTACAACTTTGTTACCGGTACCGGCAGCAATGCTTCTAACTTCCCGGCGCGTCTCGGTTCCTTCGGAATCGACAGCGACAGCAATCTGCCAGTTTCTAGCAATTCCTACGGCGCGCAGGCTTCGTTGAAACTGGGTCGCCGAATTGCTCTTGGCGGTTGGGCTGGTTACACCAACCAGCGCATTTTATCCAATTTGGGTTCTGTGCAGCGGGGAGACCAAAAAATCTGGAACTGGGCTGTTACTTTGGCTTTTCCTGATTTGTTGAAAGAAGGAAATGTGGCGGGGATTCTGGTAGGTATGGAACCGAGGGTAACGAGTTCTACTAATAATACTTTGCCGGAAGATAAGGATACTTCGCTGCACATTGAAGGGTTCTATCAGTTTAAGTTGAGTGACAATATTTCGATTACTCCTGGTGTGATTTGGCTGACTGCTCCTGACCACAATAAGAATAATTCTGATTTGGTGATTGGGGTGGTGAGAACTACGTTTACTTTCTAGGAGTTGTATGTGTAGGGTGCGCAATGCGCACCGAAAAAGTCAACCTGTGCGCAGTGCACACCCTACAAAATACCAAATTTCAAGCGTTTTACGGACTTCAAACCAAGCTTAACAAACACGCCAGACTTTCTCTGGCAGTGCGCGCCTTACCGCTATAAGTCAATACGATTCAGTTAACGACGTTTATGATTGCGAGCTGGCGCGGGCGTTGCAATCGTAGTATCTGTACGCAGATTGATTTCAAGATAGTTTGCGAACAAAAGCAATTAAAGTCTATTTTGTTTAAACAGAAACGACCAGCTTTAGTAAAAGCTGGTCTGCACAAATAGTTAAATCCGTTGTTTGTTGTTCTCACAGTGTTTTTATCACAGTGAGGAAACCCAAATTGCACGTTTCTTTGCAGCGGGTTCTAAGAAACATATCATCTGTCTTAAGTGGTACTTTTGCAATAAAATTTATTTTTTTGTAATAAAACTTTACATTAGAAGCTGATTTTTGGGTTTGTAGTGAGGACTTCAGTCCTCGGATGTTGATGAGGACTGAAGTCCTCACTACGAACCTATTTTAGTCGGGTTGTTCGATCGCACATCATATCATGCCGGGGCTTGCTGCGGTCTACCCCAGACAATCCGCTCTTGCTTGTACACAACCATACCAGGCTTCGCACCCTTCGGCTTGTAGACATATTTCGGTTCGGTATAAACCACGGGGACTTGTTCGCTGTGGCGGGCGCGACTGTAGTATGCAGTCATGTCAGCCGCAAATTGTAAATCGGTTTCTTCAGCAACTGTACCGGGTGTCAGACGCAGCAAGGCGTGACTTCCGGGAATCTCTAGGGTGTGAAACCACAAGTCGTAGTCGTTGGCTGTGCGAAAGGTGAGTTGGTCGTTTTGGCGGTTGTTGCGCCCGATTAATAATTCAAAGCCGCTGGGGGTTTGGTAGCGGTGAAATTCGATCGCAGCATTTTTGTCACTGCCACGGTAATCTGATACAACTAGATATTTTTGCTGGATCAGTTCTTCACGGATTTCGGCGAGGGTTTGCAAATCTTGGGTGTTGCGGTAGGTTTCCAATACCGAAAGTGCAGCTTCGACTTGTTCTAAATAGTCGATTTCTTCTTGTACGGCGGCTAACAAAGGTTCTACTGCAATGCGGGCTCTTTTCAGTTTTTGGTGCTTTTTGTAGATTGCTTGAGCGTTTTGAACTGCGTTTTTTTCCACGTTTAACGGAATGATTACTGGTTTTTCAGTTTCAAAGTCTGGGAGGGAAATTGATTTCATTCCGGGTTCCCAATGCTGCAAGTTTGCCATCAGCAAGTCGGCTTGGGATTTGTGGGTGTCTGCGCCTGCGGATTGCTGCAATCGTTGTTTAAATGTGTTGGCTTTGAGGCGCAGTTTTGCGAGGACGTTGTTGAGTTTTTGGGTAAGCTGATGTCGCAGTTGGGCGAATACTTGTTGGTTGATTTCACCGGTGTAGTAACTGTTGAGTATTTCTTGGACGGAACAGTTCGGCAGCGGATTTTGTGGGGGATGTAACGGATTGGGGGAGTTAGATTCGTTTTCGGGATTTGTCTCTTTTTCGTCTGGTGTTGGCCAGTCGATGACGCTGTAGCCTTCGGGGGTAAAACTTGCGTGAAATTTGGAGTTTTCTAGACATTGCAGCCAGTATAGCCAGCGCTGGAATAGTTGCTGCCATTCCTGGGGATTGAGGCTGTCGGTGGATTGTTCGGGGTCGAGATTTGCCGATCGAATCATGGACACAACTAAGACCTTACTCAACCCTCGGTAATTCTTCAACAGATTGGTCTTTAATTGCCCAGGAACCAGGCTAATTCGTTCTTGCCAGCGATCGAGAGATTCGCTCAAACTCGGCACTGCATCGGTCAAAGACGGGGGCAATTCGTAGGGTTGCCCGGTTTGGATGGGGCGGACGCTGGACTGTTTGGCGCTGACTTGGTGGGCGCAGGTGACAACCAGATTATCTTCGGCGGTGAGGATGACATTGCTGTATTTGCCCATGATTTCGGCGTAGAGATGCCAGAGGGCTGGTTCGCCCGGACGTTTGGCGAATTGCAAGTCGATGACTCTTTCCCAAGGGGAGACGGGGGCGATGGAAACTAAGGCTAAACCGCTGAGTTGGTGGCGCAGTTGTTCGCTGAAGGTGAAGGTGTCGGGAATTCGGGGCGGGGAGTCGCCGACGCAGATGCGGGCTGCTGTTGGATGGGATGAAATGTCTATCCAGCCGCGTTGATTCATGGTGCGGAGGGCTAGGGACACTGTAAATCGATCGCGCTGGTAGACTTGTTCTAAGCGCGCTGGCAGCCATTTGGCTCGCAGTTCGCTGCAAGTGGCGGTTAAAGTTGTAAAGTCTACGGGTTGCACGGTGGCCTCTTTTGCGATCGATCGAAGTATGTATTTCTATACTGACAGATATTGGTCGTATTTAACCAATATTATCAAAGTTTTGAAACCCGATTTGAAAAGATGTATCAGAGGCAGGCATCTTGCCTACCCACAATCAATCTCTCTCTTTCTTGTGGAACAGGCCAGAAAGCCTGTTGCCTATTAGAGGCAGGCATCTTGCCTACCCCACAATCACTCTCTCTTCTCTCTTCTTGTGGAACAGGCCAGAAAGCCTGTTCCCAAATATCTTCGATCGACCATAGTAAATTTCTGTTATTATTAGTTAAATGGAAAACATATCAATTCTAGAACAAGCCGCTAAATCGAATACTAAACCATCTACCGCCACCGTAGTCGCATCCCTTCTAGAAGCTGAGAAAAACGCGAAAAAAAATAAAATTCGCTATTCTTTCGAGCAGTTAACCGGCAATTGGCGCTTGTGCTTTATCACCGGCACGAAAAAGAGTAGACAAAAAGCGGGAATTGTGTTAGGCGCGGGACGTTACATCCCTGAATGGGTGGCGAAAATTCAAATTGCTTACTCAGCCGAACCTGTTGCTGAAGGCGAAATGCCTAGTGAAATGGGCAAAGTGGAGAATTCGGTGCTCGTAGGTGCGATCGAGCTAACTCTTTCCGGGCCGACTAAGTTTTTGGTTAATCAGAATATTTTAGCTTTTGATTTTACCAGAATTACGGTGAAATTGTTGGGTAAAACCCTGTATCAAGGATTTATTCGCGGTGGTGAATCGCGGGAGGCAGAATTTTTTAGTTTAAGTGTGGGGAAGCAGGCTTTTTTTGCATATTTTCTGGTAGAAAGTGGGATAATTGCTGCGAGGGGAAGGGGCGGCGGATTGGCTTTGTGGGGGAGAGTTTAAGCTGTGACTCATCAACTGGTTTTGTTGGCGGCTTTGATCCTCTCCAAAATTGTAGCTTCCAGGGTGCGATCGCCTATTTGTCGCGCGATCGCCAAAGCTTGGTTGTAGTATTTCAAAGCCTCTTGCGGCTGAGAAATGCTGTCGTAGGTTGCACCGATATTCGTCAAAGTAGTAGCTTCCTCTCTGTGATCGCCCACTTCCCGCACAATCGGTAAAGCTTGGTTATAATATTTCAAAGCCTCTTGTGGTTGAGAAATGCTGCTGTAGACTGCACCAATATTAGTCAAAGTAGCAGCTTCCCCAGAGCGATTGCCCTCTTCCCGCGAAATTACCAAAGCTTGGTTATAATATTTCAAGGCTTCTTGTGGTTGAGAAATACTGTTGTAGACTATACCAATATTAGTCAAAGCAGTAAATTCCCCAGAGCGATTGGCCTCTTCCCGCGAAATTACCAAAGCTTGATTATAATATTTCAAGGCTTCTTGTGGTTGAGAAATACTGTTGTAGACTATACCAATATTAGTCAAAGCAGTAAATTCCCTTAAGCGATCGCCCACTTTCCGCGTAATTACCAAAGCTCGGTTATAATATTTCAAGGCTTCTTGTGGTTGAGAAATACTGTTGTAGACTATACCGATATTACCCAAAGTAGCAGCTTCTCCAAAGCGATCGCCCACTTCCCGCCAAATTGGTAAAGCTTGGTTATAATATTTCAAGGCTTCTTGCGGCTGAGAAATGCTGTTGTAGACTAAACCGATATTAGCTAAAGTAGCAGCTTCTCCAAAGCGATCGCCCACTTCTAGTGCAATCGGCAAAGCTTGGTTCAAGTATTTTAATGCCTCTTGTGGTTGAGAAATGCTGTTGTAGTTAAAACCAATGCCAATCAGTGCTAAGACTTCAAGTTTTCTAATTTTAATTTTTTGCGAAATGACTATAACTTGCTGCCATGTTTCGATCGCCTGTTTGTGTTTTCCTTGCTGTCCCTGTTGCGTTGCTTGCTCTATAAGTCTCTGGAATTCTTGACTCTGTGTACTTGGGCTTTGTGCCCAACTAGGTTGCACCATCAGCGGCACAGTCAGAGGACTCAAACACGCACCCAAAACCAAAACACTGCTGATAATTCGTTTCATATTATTCATAATTCACTAGCGACAGCGACAGGTTTCAACCTATCGCCGTCGTTATAAACAACCAATTCGCCTAATGACTACTGACTAATGAATAACGCAATACAGTTCAGATAAGAGATTATCAAAGGGAAAATCATGGAAAATAGAAACTGCGATTGCTTCGTTCCTCTCTTCGGACAATCTTAACTGAACCGTATTGAATAATAACGCTAACGATCGGGAACAGCACTACTGACAACCGACAACTGACAACTATCAACTGACAACTGTCAACTGACAACTGACAACTGTCAACCGACAACTGTCAACTGACTAATCAGCAAAGCTGTGGGAAAGTAACTGAGAGCTTCACCAATTGCCAGCGTACCGTTACTTTCTACCACCTGATTAGTAATCGCATCTTTCCAAACCGACGGCATTTGCTCCGACAATACCAGATGAGTATCTTTCCAGACTTGTTTGCCGATCGCAATTTCTTCCGATTTGACAACTCCCGTCAAAAACCGAGGAGCGATCGCAATAACTGTCGTATCTCCAAAGCTTCTGGAAAAGGCAACAACATTATCCTTAAACGTGCCAACTACCTCCAAAGGTCGATAGTCGCCTGATTTAAAGACTTCCAAGTATTTTTTTCTAGCTTCTAGCAATCTTGCCGTCAAAAACAACTTAATTCTAGCATCTTCCCGCGTCGCAATCAAATCTTCAACCAGTGCCAAAATATCCGTCTGAGCTTGCTGTTTGATTTCCCGCAAAACCTTGATTCTGCGGTCAAAATCTACCGGACGGCGGTTATCTGGATCGACGTGGCTTAAATCCCAGAATTCCGTGCCTTGGTAAATGTCTGGAACTCCAGGTGCCGTGATTTTTAGCAGCGTTTGAGATAAAGAATTGAAAATGCCGTAATGAGCTACTTTTTCCCAGAAAGGTAGAAATTTTTTGAGGAATTGATTTTGTTCCGAAGGTTCGAGAATGCTATCAATAAAGGTCATAAACCCAGTTTCGTAGTCATTATCCGGTCTCAGCCAAGCCGTATAAACTTTGGCTTCGCGCACGGCTTTGATCGCATAATCTTTGAGGCGATCGACATAATCAGTGTTTTCAATTCCCTCAAACGGAAAACTGCCGAGCAAAGTTTGGTACAAGAAGTATTCGTCATTAGTATCGGGAACCATTCGATTCACAAAATTGACTTTCTTAGAAGAGTTTAGCTCTCTCCAAGACCTGACTTGCTGTTCCCATTCCTCAGGAATTTCTGAGAGTACATTAATTCGGGCTCGCACATCTTCCCCGCGTTTGGTATCGTGGGTAGCCGTAGCGTTCATTTTGTGCGGCCAAGCTGCTTGCTGCTGCTTGTTGAACTCATGAAAATCCGCCAGAGAAACACCGAACTGACTGGGGTTTCCTCCGACTTCGTTGAGGGATAAAAGTCGATAATAGACGTATAATAGCGTGTCTTCAACGCCTTTAGCCATCAACGGGCCTGTCAACTGCTGGAGTTTCATCACAAAGTGCCGGCGCTGCTCTTTTTGTTCGGTTGTCAGGGTTTCTTCTGCTTCCAGCAACAGCACCGTTTCGATAAATTTCAGTTCTTTGAGGAGTCGTGGCACTTGCTCTTTGGCGTGGGCGATCGCATATTTGACGTAAGTGCGATCGGACTCTCGCAAACCCTCTTGATTTATGTAAGTTCGGTACACTGGAAAAATCGTCAAAACTGCTGACAGCGCTTTTTCCAAACCCGGACGAGTAAAGTCATTTCCCTGTCGGGATTGACCGGAAATATTCTTTAAAAGTTGAGCCAGATTGTCTACATCTCCCGCCAAATTCTTCTCAACAATTAGCCCTTTTTTATCTAAAAATAACTGTTCATAGGGAACATTCAGTCGAGTAAATCTCTGATAGATTTCAGTAAATTGCTGTTCGCGATCGCACCGACAAAAAACGCCGTTTACGTAATTTAAAAAATCGTAGCCACTCGTTCCCTCAATTGGCCAATATGACGGTAAATCTTCTTTATGTTCCAGAATTTTTTCAACAGTAATATAAGTGTCTCCGGTTCTCTCCCGGAGCCGTTTCAAATATTCTGTGGGGTCGTAAAGTCCGTCGATATGGTCGATTCTCAATCCGGTAAACTTGCCCTGTTCCACCATGTCGAAGATCAGAGCATGATTTTTGTGAAAAACTTTAATCTCTTCAACTTTTACCGAAATTAGTTCGTTAACCGTAAAAAATCTTCGGTAGTTGATTTCTTCGGCCCCAACTTTCCAGAAAGCTAGACGATAAAACTGCTCGGAAAGCAACTCATCTAGCAAATTAAAGCTTTCAGAATTGCCCTTTTTTCCGTTGAAAAAATTGATATTTTCATCGATAAATTCCTGCACAATGGGATTTTGGTTGTACAGTTCCCACAGTAGTCCTTTGACAAAAGCTATCTGATCATATCTTTCTTTGCCTTTAGTTTCTGAAGGTGTATTTTTAATCAGATAAAAAATCCCCAGAAACTTGATAAAATCTGGATGACGCCTGCCTAATTCCCTGCCTAAATGCCCCAAATTATGACTGATAAAATTAGCATAAGATTCAATTTTTACTGGCAGTTTTAAGCTGTAGTAATTGATAGTCAGCCCAATTTCGCTGTATTTCAGTTGAATCTCGCTATTTTCCAGACACTCTCCATAAAAATTGCCCAGCAACGGAGCCAGCACTCGACCTCTGAGATGTTCGTAAGCGTGATTCCATTCAATATCGAAGTAGTCGAAATAGTCGGAATCTGGGCCGTGTTCCAATACATCTAACAGCAACAAGTTTTGAGTGTCGTAGGCCATGTGGTTCGGAACAATATCTTGCAGCCATCCCATGTTGCGTTGATTGATTTCGTATGTGAGGGCTTCAAAATTTTCTGAGGTTCCCAATTCGGGATTGATTTGATTTGAGTCAACCACATCGTATCCGTGACTGCTGCCTTTTCTGGCTTTAAATATTGGTGAGGCGTAAAGGTCGGTAATTCCTAATTCTTCCAGATAGCTCAGGATTTGTTTGGCGGCTTCAAAGTTAAAACCTGCATGAAATTGAATCCGATAAGTTGTTGTGGGAATTCTCAGCACTGTTAATTTTACTCCTGATTGATTGGTTGCTCGGTTTTTTTGTTTACTATTAGAAATAGTTGGTTCGGTAGAACGGCAGCGCCCAGTGTCAACAATCGCCTAAAAACATTTATATCTCTCGCTTATAGGCTAGTCTAGATCCCCCTAAATCCCCCTTAAAAAGGGGGACTTTGAGGAGTCTCTTGTCCCCCCCTTCTTAAGGGGGTTAGGGGGGATCGCGAAGACTAGGAAATCAAACAGTAGGCTGATACTAAATTTGAGCTGGTTGTTGACACTAATAAGCAGCGAAACCGAATCTACTATTTCTATCTTAATTCGTAGAGTGCGAAACTCTGTGGTTTAACAGTCAACTCTTGCTCAGAGTTGATCTTTTCAGGCAAGCTAGAACCTGAACCCATCCATTTTAGATCAGCAGAGTCTAAAATTTTGTGACCATTGCCTTGGGGAAGTGCAGCCGTAAAAGCCACTTCTTGGCTGTTGAAGTTTAGAATGCAGAATATCTGGCTGTCATCTGTCCATCGACGGAGAAACAAGATTTTTTCGGCTTCAATGCTGGAGACTTCTAGATTGTTTTTATCGAGTTTTTTCAGGGCGGGAATTGTCCGCCGCAGTTGAATCAAATTTTGATGCCATTCCCAGAGGATTTTGTGTTTTCCTGCTGTTTGTTTTTCCCAATTTAATTTGCACTTGTGGAAGCTGTCAGGACTCTGGGGGTCTTGAAATTCGCCTCGACCTTCAAAAGCTTTAAATTCTTGTTGTTTGTCTTTGCGGATAGCTTCAATTAAGTCAGGGTCTGAGTGAGAAACAAAGTACAGAAACGGCGCTGTTTCTCCGTATTCTTCTCCCATGAACAGGAAGGGAATGTAGGGAGAAATTAACACCGTGCCGGCTGCGAGTTTCAGTGCTTCAAAGTCAACTATTTGCGAGAGTCTGTCTCCCAAAATGCGGTTGCCGATTTGGTCGTGGGTTTGGGAAAATACCAAAAATTTATCGCCCGGTTCATCTTTGACTGAATTGCCGTGTTTTCGCTTTCTGTGGGGGGCGTACTGACCGGAGTAAACAAAGCTTTCTTTGAAGGCTTTTTCGAGGTGTTCACACTTGCCGAAGTCTTGGTAATATCGGTCATTTTCTCCCGTAAGTAATGTGTGCAGTGCGTGGTGAAAATCATCGCACCATTGAGCATCTAATCCGAAGCCTCCGAGTTCTTTAGGACGTACTGTGCGGACATCGTTTAAGTCACTTTCTGCGATTAAGTAAAGTTTCCTTCCGAGTTCGTGGGAAATCTCGGCTGTGGCATCGGAGAGTTCTTGCAAAAATGGTCTGGCACCGACTTCAAATATTGCTTGAATTGCATCTAATCTCAGGGCATCAATGTGATAGTCTCGAAACCAGTAGAGGGCGTTTTCAATAAAGTAGTTGCGCACGCCGTCGCTGTATGCGTCGTCAAAGTTGAGGGGGTCTCCCCAAATTGATCCGTATTTTGAGGTAAAGTAGGGGCCGAAGTCGCGGAGGTAGTTGCCTTCGGGGCCGAGGTGGTTGTAAACGACATCGAGGATTACTGAAATGCCGTGTTCGTGGCAGGCGTTGATGAGTTTTTTGAAGCCTTCGGGGCCGCCGTAAGAGTTTTGGACTGCGTAGGGATATACGCCGTCGTATCCCCAGTTTCGATCGCCGGGAAATTGGGCGACTGGCATGATTTCTATGGCGTTGATTCCCAATTCTGTGAGTTGTTTGAGTTGGGGAATTATTGCTTCAAATGTTCCGGCTTGGGTGAATGTACCGACGTGCAGTTCATAAATTATTGTGTCAGCGAGCGGCACGCCTTGCCAATTTGTATCAGTCCAAGTAAAGTCGTTTTCATCTATTACTTGGGATGGGGAATGTACGCCTTGGGGTTGATATTTTGAGGCTGGGTCTGGTCGGTCGGTTTTTCCTTCGATTTGGTAGGTGTAAAGGGTTCCTGGTTGAATGTCTGTAGCTGTGGTTTGCCAGTAACCTTCTACGGATTGTTGCATTGGTATCAGGCGTTTGTTTGGGGAAACAATTTGGAGGGCTATTTGTTTGAGGGTGGGCGCCCAAACTGTAAATTCACATTGGTTGTTGCCGAGGTAGTTGGCTCCTATCTTCACTTTGAGTTGTTCTCCTTATTAAAATAGGTTGGTTGTCCGATCGCCCTTTGGGCGCTATCAAAGGCTGTGTTGTTAAGGTGCAGCGCCTGTGTAGAGGGTAATATTACTTTAAATAATAAACAACTAACTTTAGACAGAGCAACGGTTAGAATTGTCGCTGAGGCAAAAGTAGCGGTTGGTTATCTCTAAATTAGACCATGAATCTGGATCGGGCGATCGCCAATCTTGACCACCTACAATAGTTAATATTTCTTGTTTATATAATGTCTAAAATATATCTAAAGGTAGATCACAAATCAGCGTGAGCGTGTATTTTATGGCTATTACTTTTGGACGGGAAATCTGCTGCAATCTGGACTCGGCGGAGTCTCGCGAGTGGTTAGTCACCAACGGGATCAGCGGTTACGCTAGCGGGACGATCGCAAATCTCCTCACCCGCCGCTATCACGGCCTACTGGTAGCTGCCCTCAAACCCCCGCTGGGACGCACTTTGATGCTCGCTAAGCTGGACGAGACGGCTGTGTATGCCGATCGCGCCTATCCGCTTTATACCAACCGCTGGGCCGATAGTACGATCGAGCCCCACGGCTACAACTGCATCGAAAGCTTCCACCTCGAAGGGACGACGCCAGTTTGGAGGTTTGCCCTCGCCGACGCTATCCTCGAAAAACGGATTTGGATGCAGCAAGGTGCTAACACAACATATATTCAGTACCGCTTGCACCGCGCCTCACAACCGATCGCCCTCGCTGTCAAAGCCCTAGTCAACTACCGCGATTACCACCACATCACCAGCGCCGACGACTGGCAAGTGAGGCTAGAAACCTTGACAGAGGGGGTTTGCGTGACTGCTTTTGAGGGAGCATCGCCACTTTATCTGCTGACAGATGCCACAACAGAAGCTAAATTTCGAGTCTCTACGAATTTATACAATTGGTACTACGGATTTGACTTATCAGCCGAAAAGCGGCGCGGCTTGGAGTGTTGTGAGGATCACTTGCACGCAGCGACTTTTCACTTGGCGATCGCACCGGGGCAGTCTCTGACATTGATCGCCAGTACCGAGAAAAATCCCCAGTCATTCCGTGTCAAACACCCGTCTATTGCTCAAGAGGGGGAGAGGGGGAGAGGGAGAAATTAGCGACTAACATTCAGGGGGGAGTAAACTCGGCTTTGGTGTTAAACGGCGATGCAGCTTTAGAAACGCGCCGCGCGGGCGATCGAGCATTGCTGCAAAACTGGTCAAAAGTGAGTGAATCTCCCGACTGGATCAATCACTTAGTGCTAGCAGCCGACCAATTTATCGTCAACCGCCCGCAGCCCCAGGAACCAGAGGGCAAAACGATCATAGCCGGATATCCCTGGTTTAGCGACTGGGGGCGCGATACCACGATCGCCCTGCCCGGTCTCACAATCTCTACCGGGCGATGGGAAATTGCGCGATCGATTTTGCGGACTTTTGGGCGGTATGTCGATCGGGGAATGCTGCCGAACCGCTTCCCGGATGCGGGCGGCGCACCGGAATACAACACCGCAGACGCGACGCTATGGTACTTTGAGGCAATTCGCGCTTACTACGACTGCACCGGCGACGATGAACTTTTGACCGAACTTTGGCCGACATTATGTGAGATTGTTGATTGGCACGTACAGGGAACTCGGTATAACATCCGCGTCGATCCTGACGACGGTTTAGTGTACGCGGGGGAAACTGGCGTGCAATTGACTTGGATGGATGCGAAAATCGGCGATTGGGTGGTCACGCCTAGGATTGGTAAGCCGATCGAACTCAGCGCGCTTTGGTACAATGCTGTACAAGCTATGGCAAGTTTTGCTCGAAAATTGGGCAAGTCTCACAATGAATATCAGCAGTTGGGCGATCGCACCGCCGCCGGATTCCCTCGCTTCTGGAACGACTCAACCAGTTACTGCTACGACGTTCTGGACGGCCCAGACGGACATGATAGCTCCCTGCGCCCCAATCAAATATTCGCCGTTTCCCTGCCCCTGGACTCGATTCCTGGGCACTCCGACAACTCCTTGTCAGCGGGGACGCGCCAGGAAACCCGCTATACACCGTTACTCACGCCCATCCAGCAGCGCGCAGTAGTGGACGGCTGCGCTGAGGGGCTTCTCACTTCCCACGGCCTCCGCAGTCTCTCGCCGCAACACCCGCAGTACCGCGCCACCTATGGAGGCGACCAATTGCAGCGCGACAGCGCCTATCACCAGGGCACAGCTTGGGGCTGGCTGATTGGCCCGTTTGTCTTGGCGCACTTGCACGTATACAAAGACCCAGCACAAGCTCGCGAATTCCTCGCACCGATGGCACATCATATAATGGCCAGCGGAGTTGGCAGTTTGGGCGAAATTTTTGAGGGCGACGCCCCGCACTCGCCACGGGGCTGCACGGCTCAAGCTTGGACTGTGGCTGAGGTGCTGCGGGCTTGGTTGGCAATTAATACTATGGGTGTTTAAATGGGGAATGCGATCTTTAGTTCAATAAGAAGTTTATGGCATTATTATTAGCTGGTGACATTGGCGGAACTAAAACTATTTTGCGATTGGTAGAAAGGACTGCTGATGGTGAAATGAATGCTCTTTATGAGTGTCGCTATCCGAGCGGAGAATTTCCAGATTTAGTGCCGATAGTTCAGCAGTTTTTGGCGGAAGCTGCGATTAAGTTGAATTTGGCGCCGGCACCGGAAAAAGCTTGTTTTGCGATCGCCGGGCCGGTAGTCAACAACACCGCCAAACTGACTAATTTGCCTTGGGTGCTGGAAGCTCATCGTCTGAAACAAGAATTAGGCATATCCCGCGTCAGTTTGATTAATGATTTTGTGGCGGTTGGCTACGGTGTGTGTGGTTTGGAGGCTAAAGATTTGCACACTTTGCAAGTAGGAAAACCCCGCCAACACGATCCAATTGCTGTTATTGGTGCGGGTACTGGTTTGGGCAATTGTTTTGCAATTCCTGAAGCAAATGGTATCAGGGTTTTTTCTTCGGAAGGGGGACACGCTGACTTTGCTCCTCGCTCGCAGTTGGAGTTTGATTTGCTGAAATATTTGTTAGCAAAACATGACATTCAAAGAATATCGATCGAGCGTGTAGTTTCGGGACAGGGGATTGTTTCAATTTACCAGTTTTTGCGGGACAGAAAGTTTGCTCCTGAATCAGCCGAGGTGGGGGAAATGATTAGAAAATGGGAGTCCGAAATTGGTAAAAGCGAGAAAACTATCGATCCAGGGGCGACAATTGCGCAGGCTGCACTCCAAAAGTGCGATCGGCTTTCGGAACAAACAATGCAAATGTTTGTAGAAGCTTACGGTGCGGTGGCGGGAAATATGGCTGTGTCACTTCTACCTTATGGCGGTTTGTACGTAGCCGGCGGCATCGCTGCAAAGATTTTGCCACTGATTCTAGAAGGGGGTTTTATGCGAGCTTTTACTCACAAAGGTCGGATGGATTCGCTGTTAGAAATGATGCCAGTTCAGGTAGTTTTGAATGACAATGTAGGGTTAATTGGAGCCGCAGTTTGTGCGGCCAGTTTGTAGGAAATTGTAAATATTTGTGGCACAGGCTAGGAGGGCCTGTGCCACAAATGGAGCTTATCTCATCTTTAAAATCTTCTCTACCGCACCTTCAGATATCGGCATCACCGATAACCGATTACCTTTTCTGACAACCAAAATCTCATCAGCACTAAACTTTTCTTTCAGTTCATCCAAAGATATTAATTTAGCGAATTCCTCGACAAACTCGACTTTCACAGTTTGCCAGCGAGGTGCATCAAACGCTGATTTAGCATCATAATATTCGCTATTTATATCAAACTGACTTGGGTCAGCGATATTAGCTTCAATCACACGCATCAATCCCACAATTCCCGGTATTTTAGTATTGGAATGGTAGAAAAGCACTAAATCTCCAATACTCATTTCTCTCATAAAATTGCGGGCTTGATAGTTGCGAACACCATCCCAAATCGAAAATTTATCTGATTTCAAATCGACAATACTATAAACATCCGGTTCCGACTTCATTAGCCAATAATTCATAAAAATTATTCCCCTTGGTTCTCCAAATATCCTTGAATATTATCTAAACACTGCTGCATCGCTTTCTGCATAAAAACCTGCACTAACAATAATCCAACCGGATAGAATAGCGGAGAAGTCAGCATAAAATAAAACTCCCAATCAATCCGAGTACCTTTTGGCGTAGCAGTGAACTTCCAATCTCCACCACCAGACTCAATCAGTAAAGAAATCGGAAACTTAAACCCTCTAACCAGTCGGTAGGTTTGTCTTTCTGGCTTTTTGAAAGTAATTATTTCTTCATCAATCACCGACCCATCGGAATGTTTGATCCGCCGCACACCGCCTTCACGCATCTGTCCACCATCAGCCATTTCAGCTTGATTAATTGCTGGAATTAGACCAAATCCACGAAAGGATTTTGGCACATTTGATAGTGATGCCACAAAATCAAAGACCACTTCCGGTGATGCAGAAACTTCTACTAATGCGTTGGCTTTAACTAACATTTATCCCTCAAATTATTGGTAACATTAATCAAATGCAGATTTCTAATTATATAATACTTATGCACGAGTATTCAGTTGACTTTGATACCCATAAAAATTCGTACTGGTTGACTTTTTTAATGCTTTTTGACGCACCATAAAAGATGAGCTAGTGCGCAATGCGCACCCTATAAACTACGATATTTTAGGTGTTTGAGAGACTTTTATTCAGACTCAGCAAGAACCTTGACAGGGCTGGGTGCGCACTGCGCACCCTACTTTACCATTTTAGTATCAACGGTTTGATTCCCCTACTCTTTAACAGTCAACTGTCAACTGTCAACTGTCAAATGCTATAAAATATCTTTCCGCTTCTGCAACCACAGAGTCAACATCAAATACACGAAAATATGCACGCACAAAATCCCCCAGTTCAAACCCAAATTCTCCCAAGTTGGATCGTAAACAGGAGTAGGCACAAACGGCTGAGGAAGTGTGCTTCCGTCCGGCAATGTAGTAGGTTCGGGAACCAGCGAATTCACATTAACTAAAGAGCCGTAAGCACCCACAGACCAGCGGCTTAACATCAACCAAGAAAATTTGCTCGCCACACCTTCCATCTTAAACAATACTCCAGAAAAAATAATCTGAGGTAGCAATATTAGAGGTAAAGCGCTGTTAGCTTGAGAGCCATTTTTTACAATCGCAGAAACCAGCAATCCGAGACTTATGCAGCTCATTAAGGTCAAAAATGTGGTAATAGCTGCTCCCACTGGCCAGGAAATCAAACTCGGTTCTGGGGATTTAAAAGCAATCAGAATAACTCCTACCATCAACAGCGTTTGCAAGACTGCTAAGCCGGAAAGTATGAAAAATTTTGAACCCAAATAAGCAAATAATCCTAAATTTACTAAACGTTCGCGCAAATAAATAGCAGATTCCTTGACAATTTCTTGCAGCGAAGTTGCCAGTCCCACCCAAATAGCCGCGCAGGTAAATACAAACAAAACTCGCATCGCTAAAGGTGCTAAAGTTGCCTCCGGCGCGCCAATTAATGGGTCTTTATCTCTGACGGCAAGCCGCAGCAAACTAATGCCGATCGGAGCCGTTAACAGAGCTAAACTCAAGTTAACTGAGTCGCGGGAAATAAGCTGAAAATAGCGTTGGGCGAGCAGAACGAGTTGTTTGATAAAAGATACAGAGTTTGGCTTGGGAGGTGCTTGTTTTTTTCCTGCGTTGCCGGTGCTGAAGTGGTTGACAATGTAGCGCTGATAGTATGGAGATTTATTGAACTTTTCTGCCCAGCTTTGAACATTAGTTTCTCCTGTTTCTAATTCGTTGTAAATGTCGGCAAAATCGTCGGTTTTGATATCGAAAAAATCTAGCGATTCTGTGGGTGGGCCGAAGTAACAAAGCCGTCCGCCACGCCCCATAAACACAATACGATCGCACATCGTGATATTTGCCGTCGCGTGAGTCACCAGAATCACCGTCCGGCCTTGACTTGCCAACTTTCGCAACAGTTGCATCATCTTCTTATCCAAACCCGGATCGAGCCCAGAAGTCGGTTCGTCTAAAAAGAAAAGTTTCGGATCTGCTAACAGTTCAACTCCGATGCTAACCCGTTTTCGCTGTCCGCCGCTAAGCTGTTTTACAAAAGCCGTGCGGCGGTGAGTCATTTCAATATCTTCTAAAGTTTTTGTGACTACCTGCTGAACATCTGTATCGGGAGGTAAGCGCAATTTAGCTGCATAACTCAACACTTCTTCTACTGTCAAATCTGCGTGAATAATATCATCTTGAGGCACGTAACCAATTTGATTCCGATAAATATTGAAGTTTTCGCGCAGATTATCACCATTGAGAAACACAGCGCCCTGAGTAGTTTTCTCGATACCTAAAAGCGTCCGCATTAAAGTAGATTTTCCCGCACCGCTACCGCCGACTAAAGCCACAAACTGCCCCGGTTCGATCGCCAAAGTGATATGATCCAAACGCTTCGGAATCACCAAACTGTCAGCATCCAGACGAATTTGATTGCCTCGGTCTTGCATTTCTAACATACCGCTGCGGTAAGTTAGAGTAAACGGGCCGATCCGAATCGCATCTCCCTCGGCCAACTGTACAGAATTTGTGATTCGCTGACCGTTCACAAAAACGCCGTTAACACTGTGATCGCGTAAAATATAATTGCCGCGACTGTCAGCATCGATTGTCGCGTGTCGTCTAGAAACCAGTGGCGCATCTAATTGCAGCGAAGCATTTGGATCGCGACCCAACAAAACCGATCGATTGCTGAGAGGAATTGACTGTTTGCTGGCGGGAAAGATTTGATTCGCCAGCGGATTAAAATAAGTCACCAAAACTTGATTTTTGGGATCGAGACCGATGTTAATTTCTGTACCGTTTTTCAGACAATAACCGTCGTTGGGAGTGATGCGAGTGCGATCGACAAATAAGCCATTAGTGCTCGGCCGCTGCCCGTCACCGTCGTAAATCCAGTAATTATCCCCAATTTGGCGCAACACAGCGTGAACGCCGGAAACTGCCCGCCACGGTTCGGGAAGCACTAAATCAGCACGAGTGCGATCGCGCCCCAATACGTGCTGCGACTGTTTTAACTCTAACTGTATGCTTTTATCTTGACACGTTAATACTAAATAAGGACGATCGCTGACAGCAGTCGGTTGTCCTATTTTACCTATCATATTTAAATTGCGTTTTTTACACTCACGTTTGTCAGCATATCAAAACTCAGGCAACAATTAACTTATTTATTTTAAAACTTCTGGAGTTTTTCTAAATATCTAGTGCCCATTGCGAACCTTAAACTTGTATTACCAATTACCAATTACCAATTACCGAATTTCCAATAGTTTAGCTGTGGCATTGACAACAATTTGAGCGGAACCGGCGAAAAAAGGTCGATCGATATTTGCGAGTGTATCCGTAGACTGGTGATAGTGGGGCGATCGCAAATTTGCAGTATCCGTCACCAACACAGCACCAACTCCTTTATACCAGAACGGCGCGTGATCGCTGCGCAAAACATCAGGAGTCAGCACCCCTTTCAGTGGCACCGGCAACGTCATCACAGGCGGTAAATCTGCTTTTGGCGACTCCGCAAAAGTACCCAACAACAGCGGATGTTCCGCATCCCCAATCACAGCGATAAACTCGCCCTTATCGGGAGAAGTCACCCCCGCTGCATCTAGAAAAGGTTGCGGTGTCAATCCTTCGGGATATTGCTGACACCCCGGCGTGTGGCAGGCATAACCGATCATATCCAGGACGATCGCACCCTGCAAATTTTTTAACCGTGCCGCGCTACCCGCGAATGCTAAACTACCTAAAAGCCCGATTTCTTC
Organism: Microcoleus sp. A6-C6; assembly: GCF_036705955.1. Taxonomy (NCBI): domain Bacteria; kingdom Bacillati; phylum Cyanobacteriota; class Cyanophyceae; order Oscillatoriales; family Microcoleaceae; genus Microcoleus; species Microcoleus sp. A6-C6. Next base: position 81,016 of record NZ_JAUBVR010000017.1, read on the forward strand.
CCGGTCGAAAAATGCCACTTGCAATGTCCGAGAAGTCGCACGATCACCCAGCAATCTTGCGACTTCTAAAACTGCTGCAACTCCCGTCGCATTGTCGTCAGCGCCGGGGGACTTGGTTACAGTATCATAGTGTGCAGCAACGAGAATTGCCCCAGCCTTTGAGTCACTACCTTTTCTTTCGGCGAAAACGTTGATTCCGCGATCGAACGGCTGCAATTCTGGGGAAAATCCGAAAGTTTTCAGTTGTTGCGAAATGTAGTCTCTCGTGAAAGTGCGATCGCGTTCTGCCACCCGTTCTCCTGCTAAAATCTCGACGTGTTTCCACAACCGGGATGCGTCAACTTTTGGCAGATTGACTGTATTGTTTTCAGCCATCAGCGGCGAGGGAGACGGGTTTTGAGAAATGTTGATTTTGCGATCGATCCAAACTTCCGGTACAGCCGACAATCGCTGCCATGAGTCAGAACCCCAACCCACAGCCGCCACCGCAACCAGAATAAATAGCGCTATCCAAATCAATTGTTTCATCAGTAAGTCTATTTGAAATTTTAGACTGTTAGATTTTAGATTTTACCTTGACATCAGAGTTAAAAAAAATTAACTCAGAAACCCGGTTTCTTTTTATATTTCTTGTCACTCAACGTAAAACTGGTAGAAACCGGGTTTCTAGCCACCAATGCGCAAGCCATGAAACTGCCGAAGTGATCACCTAAAAAATTAGGTAAAAACCTTTATAGCGGTTCTCAAAAAAGTCAGGTATGCCCACGGAAGCCTATGCCCTATGCCGTTCGCGTACCTGATCTTTCTGAGAAAGGCTATAAATGTCGCCGTCGAAGGTGTCACACTTATTTGCCAACTCAACGGCGACATTCAACCCCACTGATTTACCTCCAAAATTCATCATTTACAACTATTTTTTATCCCACTCAATCTCCTTATTGGCCAATATCAACCCGCTGCTGCTACCCGCAGCATAAGGAATAGTTGTTGCAGAAAATTCAACAATTTGAGTTGGTTGTTGAAACCACTCGGAATAACTGGGATTGAGTTCGTCATACAAGGCTTTCAAAGCTTGGATCTCTGCTTCTAGTTGCGCTGCTGCTTGATTGATTCTGCGAGCTTGTGCTTGCAAGCGCTTTTCTCCGGTTTGAACGTGGTTTTCTACTTCTTGCCAGTGCTGTCCGGCCAGCAATTTGTCTAGTTCGTCTTGTTTGTAATTGAGTACCGCCTGTTTTGCTTGCAGTTGCTTTTCAATAATTTGAGTTTCTCGGTCAATTTCCTGGATTTGCTGCAACCACTGCTCCCCAAAGGCAGCATTTTGCTGGTGGAATTCGGCAAGTCCCTCAGGAGTATTATTCTTGGGAAAACTGACTGTCACTCGGCACTCTGAGCGCTGTACGCAAAGTTTTGCCCGCGACTCTTGCAGGGTGGCAACTTCTGCTTGTAGCGCGTGGACTTCTGTTTGGAGTTCTGGGATCGTCTGACTCATTGGTTCAATTCGTAGATCTCTGCATCGATTTTAAGCTAATTGTTTATTTTTCTAACAAATTTCCGCCACCTCTCGGCGGCGATTCTCTAATTTTAGCGCGATCCCAGCCGATGTCTAGGCATAATGGCGGATAATTTGTGGCACAATGGCTGATCACACATTTTAAATTAAGATTAAAATTATAATTAGTTACGAGCCTAAATTCTTATTTTTGAGATATTCAATTTACAAAGACCACATAAATTCCGGTGCTATTTTTCATATCATTCCTCAATATATGCTCAAAATCTTCATATTTATTGAGACATGAAGGCATCTATTTAAACTTAGAAACTGGAGCAAATAAAGATTACGTACTAATTGATTTTTGCATCTTTAAATGCTGCTATTTTTGGTGTTAAATATTGCATTAATTCAATAAAATTGCCTGCAAGTGCAGGGGATGATCGCTCAAATCTATCAGTGGCAGCGTCCAATCGCCCGCAGCAGCGACAACCTGTATCGGTTGCCCTTCCACAGCGGCAAACGCAGTTCTCAAAACCTCGTGCCGCTCGATAATTTTCTCAATACTTTGCCTGAGTATTTCTGCATTGAGCTGTCCTGTAATCCGAACTGCACCGCAGAGGTTATAAAGGGGGTTTCCAGGTTCCAATTGGTCAAAGAACCATAAGCGCTCTTCAGCAAAAGACAGGGAAAGATGGCGTGAGCGAGAAACTGGCCCAATGACGACTGCTTTGGTATTTCCTGTCAGTTGCTCTAGAATTTGCACTGCCAGTCGAGCAATGCTCCTATCCTCAAACAAATCGGCAACCGATACAGTAACGCCCAAGTCACTCTCTATTTAATTTTTTAACTCAAAAATTCTTAAAGAATCTAGTCCAAAGCTACTAAGCGGTTGATCAATAATATTTTGCGTTTTCCCCCTGGCACTGAAGTGGATTGAAGATTCATCTTCAGTCGCCTTTAGCCGACTTTGGCTATTAGCCGGGGAATGAATTCCCCGGCGATTTACCTGCTGCCAAAGGTAAGCCTCAAGAAGCGACTGCCGTTCTGCTAACTCGGCTGTTAGCAGATTTTCTCGCGTGAAGTGATTCTCTATTTCAACAAAATCAGATATCTCTAAAACGCTACTGGCGACAACTTCCAAATTGTCAGCTATAAAGTCAGCATAGGCGGCGCGACGTTAAATTTTACCGCTGGTCGTTTTCGGAATGCTTCCCGGCTTAATCAGCACTACTCCATAGGCTTGCACTTCATATTCTTGAGCAATGCTGGAGCGGATGCGCTGATAATTTCTTCAGCATCATTCGGCGCTTTGCGAGCTTCTAATTCTTGCACGATAATCAGTTGTTCTTCGCCATCAGCTTCTACCGAGAATGCCGCGATCGCCCCCTGCCGCAAACTGGGATGGCTGCGATCTGCCGTTCTTTCTATATCTTGGGGGTAAAAATTGCGACCTCGGATGATAATCAAATCTTTGAGTCGCCCTGTAACAAACAGTTCTCCGTCGCGTAAAAAGCCTAAATCTCCGGTTCGCAAAAATGGCCCTTCGCTGGTATCTGAAAGATATGCTTGAAAGGTTTTTTCTGTCTCTTCAGGGCGATTCCAATAGCCTCGCGCCACTGTTTCGCCAGCTACCCAAATTTCTCCGACTTCGTGCGGCTGGCATTGCGTTAGAGATTCGGGATTGACGATCGCACGCTTTGGCGTACAAACATCCAAAAAAGGCGGCGAGATAGTCCAATCCGGGCCCGAAAAGCAGTAAGACTCGTTCGC